>JAAZCT010000096.1 GCA_012513165.1 Actinomycetales bacterium | reverse complement strand
GTTCACGCCAACGATCAGCAGGCCTGTCGCAAGCGGATCGAGTGTTCCCGCGTGGCCCACTTTTCGTGTGCCGAGAACCCGTCGCACCCGGGCAACCACGTCGTGACTGGTCCAGCCTGTGGGCTTATCAATGAAGACGAATCCCGGATCAGTTACTTTCAACACGACGGGAGGAGTTTCAGTCATCTGAGTCAGATGCGCCTTCGGCTCGTGGTTCTTTATAGGGGTTCTCACCGCCCGCATAGGTGGCGCCCTCGGCGCGAGCAGCAATCTGGGCATCCGAGGTTTTGACCTGCGCAAGGAGATCCTCGAGTTCTTTGGCAACCTCCGGAACCGAGTCAATATGAAACTCAATTGACGGAGTGTGGCGAACACCGAGCAACTTGCCCACTTCTGAGCGAATCAGACCCGTGGCACTAGATAACGCAGCGGCCGAATCTCGGCGCGCTGCCTCGTCGCCAAGAACCGTATAGAAGACCGATGCGTGCTGACCGTCTCCGGTCAGCCGCACATCGGTAATCGTCACGAATCCAAGGCGTGGATCTTTGATCCGCCGCTCAAGCAGACCTGCGACGATCTGCTTGATGCGGTCGGATTTCTGACCATGTCTTGGGCCTGGCATCAGTCGCGTGCTTTCTCACGCAACTCGAAGGACTCAATGATGTCGCCGATCTTGACATCGCTGTAACCCTTGAGCACGATGCCACACTCGAAGCCTTCACGGACTTCCGAAGCGTCATCGCGTTCGCGGCGCAAGCTGGCCAAATCGAGATTGTCTGCCACAACTGCTCCGTCACGCAGCAAACGTGCTTTCGCATTGCGCTTGACCGATCCAGATGTGATCATGCAGCCTGCGATGTTTCCGATCTTGGAGGAACGGAAGATCTCGCGGATCTCGGCCTGACCCAGTTGATGCTCTTCGTAAATTGGCTTGAGCATGCCCTTGAGAGCGGCTTCGATCTCTTCGATGGCCTGGTAAATGATCGAGTAGTAGCGGATCTCGACGCCTTCACGATCGGCAACTTCGGTCGCTTTACCTTGAGCGCGAACGTTGTAACCAATGATGATGGCGTTCGATGCGGCTGCGAGGTCGACGTTGGTTTCGGTGATGGCACCGACACCGCGATCGATCACGCGCAAAGCAACTTCGTCGCCGATGTCGATTTGGCTGAGCGCATCTTCTAGGGCTTCAACCGAACCGGAACCGTCACCCTTAAGGATGAGCAACAACTCGTTGGTTTCACCTTGCTCCATCGACGACATGAAGTCTTCGAGGGTGCGGCGACTGGTGCGCTTAGCCAACAGCGCGTTGCGCTCACGGGCCTCACGCTTTTCAGCGATCTGGCGAGCGATGCGGTCGTCGTCGACAGCCATGAAGTTATCTCCGGCGCCTGGCACTGCCGTCAGACCCAACACCAACGCAGGACGCGACGGGGTTGCTTCTTCGAGCGGGTTGCCGAACTCGTCGAGCATCGCACGAACGCGACCGAACGCCGGTCCCGCCACGATCGAATCGCCAACACGCAAGGTACCGCGCTGGACCAGAACCGTAGCCACTGGGCCGCGACCGCGATCCAAATGAGCCTCGATGGCCAGACCTTCAGCGTTCTGTGTCGGATTGGCACGCAAGTCGAGCGACGCATCAGCCGTCAGGACGATGGCCTCAAGCAACTTATCGAGACCCGTTCCAGCCTTTGCCGAAACGTCAACGAACATCGCTTCGCCACCGTACTCTTCGGGAACGAGTCCGAACTCAGAGAGTTGGCCGCGTGCACGCGTGGGATCAGCACCTGGCTTGTCCACCTTGTTGACGGCAACAACGATCGGAACGCCTGCGGCCTTCGCGTGGTTGAGTGCCTCAACTGTCTGTGGCATAACACCATCATCTGCAGCGACAACAAGAACCGCGATGTCTGTAGCCTGCGCACCACGAGCACGCATGGCGGTAAACGCCTCGTGACCTGGCGTATCGATAAACGTGATCGAGCGTTCCTTGCCGTCAACTTCCGTTGCAACTTGGTACGCGCCGATTGTTTGGGTGATGCCGCCGGCTTCTTTAGCAGCCACATTTGCGCTTCGCAAAGCATCGAGCAAACGGGTCTTACCGTGATCAACGTGGCCCATGACCGTCACGACTGGTGGACGAGCCACCAAGTCATCTTCGTTACCTTCATGCTCACCAAACTCGAGCGAGAACGATTCAAGCAATTCGCGGTCTTCATCTTCTGGCGAAACAACCTGAACGTCGTAGTTCAGTTCTTCACCAAGAATTTGCAAGGTTTCATCGTTAACCGACTGGGTGGCAGTCACCATTTCGCCCAAGTGGAATAACACCTGAACTAGGGACGCTGCGTCTCCGCCAATCTTGTCTGCAAAGTCTGTCAGTGATGCTCCGCGGGCGAGACGAACAACTTCGCCGTTACCCTTGCGGACGCGCACGCCACCAATCGACGGTGCTTGCATCTGATCAAACTCTTGACGCTTCGCGCGTTTGCTCTTGCGTCCACGACGCACTGGGCCACCTGCGCGACCGAATGCACCTTGCGTACCGCCGCGTGCTCCGGGTCCACGACCACCACCAGGGCGACCTGGAGGGCCACCGAAACCGCCACCGCTGCCGGGTCCGCCAGGACCACGACCACCAGCAGGTGCACCCCCACCGGGTCCGCCAGGACCACGACCGCCAGCAGGTGCACCTTGACGGGCGCCAGGTCCACCAGGACCGCGCCCACCAGCACCGCCGGGACCGCGACCACCAGGACCGCCGGGACCACGACCGCCAGGACGAGGCCCTGGCTGGCCTGCTAGACCCGATTGTTTCGGCATCATGGCCGGGTTTGGTTTCGGCATCCCTGGACGCGCTGGAGCGCCTTCACGAGCCGCGGGCGGCCGAGGAGGACGGTTCTGTTGCATGCCCTGAGTGGACGAGAAGGGATTGTTGCCTGGACGAGTGCCCGGACGAGGACCCGGACGAGGACTACCAGTGGGCAGCCCTCCTGCGGAGCCTGGCCGAGGGGCGGCCGGCTTGACGTCTTCGGCTTCGGGCGCGCTTGGCCCGTCCTCAGCGTCTGGGGTCGATTCAGCAACTGGTTCCGGTTCGCTGGGAGCCGGGGCAGGTTCTGGTTCGACTTCTTTCTTCACACGAGGGCCGGGCTTAGGTGCGGCTGGAGTCGTGGGTGCGTCGGCAGGCGCAGTGGCCTGGGGAACATCCTCGACAACAGCCTCGGCGACTTCTGTTTCGCTAGATTCAGCAGCCTTCTTAGCGGCAACTTTCTTAGCGGGTGCTTTCTTGGCCGCCTTTTTGGCAGCCTTCTTGGCACCCAACTCACGAAGACGCGCACCGTGCTCTTCGTCTAGACGACGCACCACGGGTGGTTCTACTGTCGATGCAGCAGATTTAACGTATTCGCCCATGTCTTTTAAGACAGCTAGGACTTCTTTGCTCTCAACACCGAACTCTTTAGCGAGTTCGTGGACTCTGACAGCCACTTTTCTCCTTCAGGCGACCCGCCCGAAGGGACGGATCACAAATTGATGTGCAGGCTCATTTTGATGTATTCATCGAGTGCTCATGAGCGTGTGCTCCGATTCCGTCAATGGGAGTCACGGTGACTCCACCTGGTCATGTGTTCCGGGCCGTTGTTGCTGCAACCATACTTCGAGTGCATCGGCATTTACACGCCCTTCGATTCGAAGAGCCCTACCGAACGCCTTACGCGTGATTGCTGCTTTGAGGCACTGTTCCGCAGGATGAATATACGCCCCGCGTCCCAGTTGCGTTCCGGCCTGATCAACCAACAACTCGAATGAGTTATTGACTGGTACTGACACGACTCGCACCAAAGCGATCTTTGCTGCACGCTCTCGACAACCGATACACGTGCGGACCACCGTCGACAAGTCTAGCCGTTACTAGGAAGAGAACTCGAATCGCCACGCTGTCCTGGTACCGCATCGGGATTCGAATCCGGACGAATGTCGATTCTCCAGCCCGTCAGTTTCGCTGCAAGACGGGCATTCTGGCCCTCTTTACCAATGGCTAAGGACAGTTGGAAGTCCGGGACGATAACTCGAGCTGCCCTAGCGTTCTCGTCTACGACTGTGACAGAAGACACTTGAGCCGGAGACAAAGCCTGCGCAATGAACTCGGCTGGATCGTCCTCGAAGTCCACGATATCGATCTTTTCCCCATGGAGTTCGTGCATGACGTTTCGGACGCGTTGTCCCATCGGCCCAATGCAGGCGCCTTTAGCGTTAACGCCGGCAGCGTTCGCGCGAACTGCGATCTTGGTGCGATGTCCCGCCTCGCGGGCGATGGCGACGATCTCGACTGTTCCGTCCGCGATTTCCGGTGCCTCAAGCGAAAACAACATCTTGACTAGGTTGGGGTGCGTTCGTGAAAGGCGAACCCGCGGTCCACGCGGCCCACGCTCGACCTCGTATACGTACGCCTTGATACGTTCTCCGTGGGCGTAACGCTCTTCGGGCACGCGTTCTGTGGACGGCATCAAACCTTCGAGCGGACCTAAGTCGACCATAACGTCGCCGGGCGAACGCCCCTGCTGAATGATGCCCGAAACGATATCTCCGACTTTGCCAGAGAACTCGCCGAAGGTAGCTTCGTCTTCCATTTCGCGGATGCGCTGCATGATCAATTGACGAGCGACGCTAGCGGCGAAGCGGCCAAAGTCTTCTGGCGTGTCATCAAACTCTTGGCTCAACCGTGGGCCCCTGCGCACTTCGGCGGACTCGAGTTCTTCTTCTCCCTCGGGCAGCGGCTCTTCTTCGAGCGGCTCACGTGCCCAAACGACAACGTCGCCCGTGCTTCGATCTAAAGCCACCCGCGCATGCTGGTAGGACCCGACAGACTTGTGATAGGCCGAAAGCAACGCGGTCTCGATCGCTTCCACGATCGAACCGAACGGAATGTTCTTTTCTCGCTCTAGTGCACGAAGTGCACTCATATCGATATGCATCAGACGTCCTTTCGGTTCAGTTCAACCTGGATGACAGCGTTCGCTATGTCTGCAAAGGGGAAGCGAATCGCCTCGCCTCGAATCTCAAGATCAACACCTTCGCCATCGCTCGAACCGATTCGAGCCTCAAAACGTTCGGTGTCGGTCAGTTCAACCGCAACGACGCGCCCGTGGTTGCGGCGCCAATGGCGAAGTTCAGTAAGGGGGCGGTCGATTCCGCGGGTTGTCACTTCGAGCGTGTACCGCTCTTGACCCATAGCGTCAGTTTCGTCCAGCACCGGCGCGAGCGCCCTAGTGACGGAGGTAATTTCATCGATACCTACCCCAGCGTCAGAATCGATGGCGACCAAGAGCACCCGATGATTTCCCGAGCCACGAACTTCAATTGCTTCCACATCGAATCC
Organism: Actinomycetales bacterium; assembly: GCA_012513165.1. Classification (GTDB taxonomy): domain Bacteria; phylum Actinomycetota; class Actinomycetes; order Propionibacteriales; family Nocardioidaceae; genus Aeromicrobium. The sequence continues at coordinate 2,620 of JAAZCT010000096.1, read as the reverse complement.
CAACTCTCGCACAATCGGTTCGATTACTGCTGCGATGCTGTCGTTCATGATGGAGCCTGTTCTGTTGTGGGGTACCTACGGCAGTGACTTAGCCTATCGAATGACATCGACTGGGTAGAGTTCAGATGTGCCAACACGTCGAACAATTCTCGCCTCAGTTGCAGTAGCCGGTCTCGGCGCGCTTGTTTTGAGCGGAAAATCTGATGACCTGCTTCGGGCCGCCGGGATCGACCCCGTCCCTGAAGTCCGTGCAACCGACCAAGAGTTCGTGTCGAATGCGATCGCCGAGAACCAGATGCTGCTTGCGGTCGCGACAACGTTGAACGCCACGTTCGCACACAAGATCCTCGTGCAGCAAATCATTGACCTTGGTGGCAACGCCCAAGAAAATGCGAACGAAAACCCGCCCGAAACCTTGGCTGCATTCCAGACTGAATTGCTCGCAACTTCCAAACGCCGCAGGAAAGACGCACTGGACGCTACCTCGATGCAACTGGCACAAACTCTTGCTTCCTTAGGTGCAGGACTGGCGCAATTGGGCAATCTTGAACGTGAGGAACTATGACTCCGAAAGAAAAAGATCTGCGCTTAACTCAGCTGCGCCGTGAACACGAGATCATCTGGACCTTCGAGACCATCGGGGCTCGAAGCAAGACGTTGCGGAAACTGGCAGAAAATTCGGCCGCCACGCATAGAGCCAGTCGTGATCGCATCCGTGCGCTGCTGATAGATGCAGATCAAGAACCGCCGACACCCGACCCTGGATACGAATCGCGAGCTCTCGTCGACACTGAGGCCATGCAGCTTCGCGCCCAAGAACTCTTGGCCCAACTAATCCAAGTCCAACTTGAACTCATCCCCGTTGGAACCCACACCGTACGAGCGCAAGCTATCGAGGCTCTCAGCGAGCTCGCGATCTCATCTGTTGCGTGGGGCGCGCCAGCCCAAGCCTTTCCCGGCTTGGACTAGACGTCACTCCACTACTGTCCTCGGACTTCCTCGACTACCTCGGCCACGCAAGTCGCTAAGGAAGCCGACCGTGCTTCGTTACTACGCCGGTCTTTGATTTCCACCACGCCATCTGCCAATCCCTTACCGACCACCATGATGGTCGGAACGCCAATCAGCTCAGCATCTTTGAACTTCACCCCCGGCGAAACCTTCGGACGGTCGTCGAACAATACGCTCAGTCCCGCTGATTCTAGATCCGCGACGATCTGCTCGGCGGCCTCAAACATTTCCGGGGCCTTCCCTGCGACCACCAAATGAACGTCGAATGGGGAAATTTGGCGCGGCCACACGATACCGCGATCATCATGCGATCCCTCGACGATGACACCGACCGCGCGGGAAACACCGACTCCGTAGGAACCCATCGTGACAGTCGTGAGGGATCCGTTTTCATTGAGAACTTGAAGCCCCAAGCGTTCGGCGTATTTGCGACCGAGTTGGAAGATGTGTCCCATCTCGATGCCGCGGGCAAGTTCGAGCGGGCCTGAACCGTCCGGAGCCGGATCGCCAGCTAGGACTTCCGCCGCTTCAATCACGCCATCGGAGCCGAAGTCACGTCCTGCAACTAGGCCGATGACGTGTTCGCCTTCGGCGTTTGCGCCAGTGACCCATGCCGAGCCAGCCACCACTCGTGGATCTAGAAGATAGCGAATGCCACTGGCAGATTCCGCACCGAGTGCTTGGGGCCCGATGTATCCCTTCACCAACGTTGGGTGCGCTGCAAAATCAGCTTCTGTGAAGGCCTCGATCTCGGCGGGTGCCACGCTTGTCTCAAGCCGCTTGTCGTGGACTGACCTATCCCCCGGAACGCCAATTGCCAAAGGTTCACGAGTTCCATCAGGGTGCACCAACATAACCAAGACATTTTTGAGCGTATCGGCGGCGGTCCAAGGACGATCGACTCGCGGATACTGGGCGTTCACGACGTCAACGAGAGTTTCGATTGTCGATGTGCCGGGAGTTTGTACGACCCGCGCCTCGGATGCCTCCGAGAAGTCAATCGCGGCCGGCACGTGCGTAGTTACGGCCTCTACGTTGGCCGCATACCCCTTAGCCGAACGCACGAAGGTGTCTTCACCAGTTTCAGATACCGCAAGGAACTCTTCGCTGGCTGATCCGCCCATCGCGCCAGAATCGGCCTTGACGATCACATACTCGAAGCCCAAACGATCAAAGATACGAATGTAGGCATCACGATGGGCCTGGTAAGCCGCTTCAAGACCGGCATCGTCGATGTCGAAGGAATAGGAATCCTTCATGATGAACTCGCGGCCCCGCAAGATTCCGGCCCTAGGGCGAGCTTCGTCGCGGTACTTGGTTTGAATTTGGTACAGGCGTGCGGGCAGATCCTTGTACGAGGAGTACATGTCTTTCACCGCGAGCGTGAACATTTCTTCGTGGGTAGGACCGAGCAACATATCGGTCCCTCGGCGGTCTTTCACTCGGAACAAATTCGGTCCGTATTCGTCCCACCGGTCGGTGGCTTCATACGGCTCTTTAGGCAGCAAAGCTGGGAAGCGCATTTCTTGGGCCCCGATGGAGGCCATTTCTTCGCGAACAATCTGCTCCACACGATTGAGAACTTTCAAGCCGAGTGGTAGCCATGTGT
>JAAZCT010000095.1 GCA_012513165.1 Actinomycetales bacterium | reverse complement strand
GGTGATGGAGTTCAACCGCTCGGGCGCGTTGATCGTGACGCGCAAGATTCCGTCGTTGCGGTCGATTAATAGTTCGCTCATCGGTTCCTCCATTGGCCGGCCAAAGTCTGTAGTACCGCGATCAACGCTACGGGCTGATCCAGCATGATGTGGTGTCCCGCATCGAGCATCAGCGTAACGGGTGCCCGCCGGCCCAGCCGGTTCAGCACGTCGCTCGTGATGTCGAGTGTGGCCATTCCTTTTTCGCCACGAATGAGCGCAACCTCGCACGTGGCTTCGGCAACTTGGTCTGGGCTCATGTTGCTTTTCAGAAAGATCTTTTGGTCGAACTTCCAGCCCCAACCGTCCTCGAATTCCTTGACGGACTGGCCTGCGATGTTGTGCTCAATGAAGTCGAGTTGCCCTTCTCCCGCCGGGATCGTTGCAAACCTTCCGACGAGCTCCTCGCGTTCTTGGTGGCGCTTTTCGGTCCGGTTTCGCAGTTTGTTTTCGGCCCATTCGCGGGTTTCGGCCGACATTTGTTGCACGGGCGAGTCGATGACGGCCACGCCATGCAGCGCCTCTCCGAACTCGCGGGCCGCCGTGAGCGCCACGAACCCTCCCATCGAGTGACCCACGATGATCGGCTTGTCGGTGGACTCGGCATCGGCCACCGCGCGCACCTGATGCGCCCAACTTTCCAAGGAGTACTCATCCTGCCGATCGCTGTCACCGTGGCCCGCAAGATCGATGGCGACCACTCGGTGATGATCGGCGAGATGGGGGCCGATGTGATCCCACCAACTGGAGTTCGCAGCACCGCCGTGCACGAGCACGATGAGCGGATTGTTCGGTTCACCCCACGCTCGGTAATTGATTTTGATTCCGTCCGAATCAACATGGTGCATCGTCATGGGCTGCTCCAGCGCCCAGGTGAACCAAGCGGGAATCGTGACAGTCATGGTGTCACAATACGCGACTATGCACTAAGTTGCATAGATGGTCAGTTTCGCGTGCCGCTTCTTGGGCGAACGGGCAGGATCAAAGAACCACTCACCTTGAGGAGTCAACATGTCACTCGCGAACAGCACCATGATCATGTCCGGCGGCAGTCGTGGCATCGGAGAAGCCATCGCCGTTAAGGCGGCCCGCGACGGGGCCAACGTGGCACTCTTGGCGAAGACGACCGAGCCACATCCGAACTTGCCGGGCACGATCTATACCGCGGCCGCCGCGATTGAGGCCGCCGGCGGCCACGCGCTGCCACTCGTGGGCGACATTCGAGACGACGAGTTTGTTCAGTCGGCGGTTGCTCAAACTTCAGAGCAATTCGGCGGTATCGACATCGTCGTGAACAACGCCAGTGCGATCGATTTGTCGCGGACTGAAGACATCAGCATGAAGAAATACGACCTGATGACGCAGATCAATTCGCGTGGCGCGTTCTTGCTTTCCAAACTGTGCGTCCCGCATCTCCGAGCCGCCGCGAACCCGCATATTCTCACCTTGTCGCCCCCGATCTTGACC
>JAAZCT010000094.1 GCA_012513165.1 Actinomycetales bacterium | reverse complement strand
TGGGCGGCGCAGTCGCTGCAGTTGAGTCCGGTTACATGAAGCAAGCGCTGGTTACTTCACACGCGGAACGTCGTGCGAAGATCGAAGACGGCGAAATCAAGATCGTTGGCGTGAACAGTTACGTCGAAACAGAGCCTTCGCCGCTCACCGCTGATCTCGACGGCGCCATCATGGTGGCCGATCCTGAAGCCGAAGCAAACGCAATCGCAGACGTCCAGAAGTGGCGCTCGGAACGCGATCAAGCGGCCGTCGATGCTGCTCTTGCTGCGTTGAGCCAAGCCGCTGGCACTGACGAGAACTTGATGGAAGCGACCCTCAACGCTGTGCGCGCTGGCGCGACCGTCGGTGAATGGTCGATGACCTTGCGTGGCGTATTCGGTGAATACCGGGCACCAACCGGAGTTTCAGGAGTGACAGGCGTGGTTGAAGCAGGCGTTGAACTCACGGCCGTTCGCGAGAAGGTCAAGGCCACCGGCGAAGAACTCGGTGGACGCTTGCGCTTCCTTGTGGGCAAGCCTGGCCTTGACGGTCACTCCAACGGTGCCGAACAGGTCGCAGTTCGCGCTCGCGACGCTGGGTTCGAAGTCATCTATCAAGGCATTCGCTTGACACCTGACGAAATCGTCGCAGCAGCAGTCGCCGAAGACGTCAGCGTGGTCGGCCTGTCGATCCTGTCCGGATCACATATGGAACTGGTTCCCGACGTCATCAAGGGCCTCAAAGACGCCGGCATGACCGACGTGCCCGTCATTGTTGGTGGCATCATTCCTGAGTCCGATGGACGTAGGCTAGAAGAAGCTGGCGTAGCGGCCGTCTTCACTCCGAAAGATTTCGGCATGAACGACATCATGTCTCGAGTAGTAGACGAGATCCGCAAGGCCAACGGGCTAAGCGTCTAAGAAAGGACACATCATGGCTGCATCCGCATTCGTCACCAAACTTCAAGAGCAGATCGGGCACGAGTTCGGCGCCCACCAGCAGTATGTTGCAATCGCGACGTATTACGACACGCTCACGATGCCTCGCATGGCGGCACTTTTTTATGAACAAGCCGTCGAAGAACGCGAACACGCCATGATGATGGTCCAATACCTCCTCGATAAAGACGAGCAGGTTGTGATCCCGGCGCTCGAGGCACCGAACATGAACTTCTCAGACATCGTCGAGCCGGTCCAGTTGGCGCTCGATCAAGAAAAGCGCGTCACGGACCAGATCAACCAGCTGACTCGTTTGGCCCGCGAAGCGAACGATTATGCGTCCGATCAGTTCATGCAGTGGTTCATCAAGGAACAAGTCGAAGAAGTCGCCAAGATGAGCGACTTGCTGGCCGTCGCCACGCGCTCGAAAGACAACTACGAACGCCTCGAAGACTGGGTCGCTCGCGAAGAAACCAGCGAAGGTACCGATCCCACCGCGCCACCGATCGCAGGCGCCTGACTTGCGCCTTGTGAGGGGCGGGTTGTCCTTCGCCGCAGTGGTGACGCTGTTTTTGGCTTTCACACCTTGGGTCGACAGCATTTTCCCGAATTGGCTACCGCCGGTTCAAGCACTGATTCGCGTGTGGGCGATCGTCGCTGTTGTTGGTCTGGTGCTCTCACTGTTCGCGCGAGCCTGGTGGTCGATGACGGCCTTCTTCGTAGCAGCGCTCGCAGCATCGCTTGTGATCGTCAACGTCAATGTCTCGAACTGCGCGCCCAGCGACATCAGGCTTTCGGTGCTGGTTCTCAACACCGAGTTCAGTAGTGCGCCGCCCGAAGAGGTGGCACGAGAAGTTGCCAAGCGCAAGGTCGACGTGCTGATTTTGGCTGAGGTTCACACGGCGTATGTCGAGGATCTGATGGCTCGCGAAGAACTCAGCGACCTGCGGTTCCGTAGCGGAGTCACGCCCGACGAAGTAGTCCCCGACGGCACAGTCATTTTGTCGCGGTTCGAGGGCAAGCCGTTTGAGGTCGATGGAGTAGCGGCGACATTCGGGCAACCTGGACTCGAGTTATTCCTAGGCGATAAGCGAGTCACAGTGCGCGCCGTGCACCCCAAGCCGCCGATTCCCAAATGGTTGCCCGAATGGCGCGTCGGGTTGCAAGAATTAGGTATGTGGCAACGAACCGTCAAGGGCGAGCCAATCATCATGGCGGGGGACTTCAATGCCTCGCGAGCCCATCCGGCTTTCCGTGATGCCAGCCATCGGATGGACTCGGCCGTAGGTCGCGTGGGTAAGTCCACCTGGCCGGACGATCGTGCGTTTCCACCGTTCACAGACATCGATCATGTGCTAACCCGAGAAATGGTTACTCTCGATCACGAGACCTTGACGTTCTCTGAAACTGACCACCGCGGCATCTGGACGAACCTCGCCATCTGCAAATAGTCCGATTCCGGGGCGATACTGGGGCTAAAAGAGGCGCAAGCGGTCGTCTTCGAAGCCGCGCAACGCGTCGTAGTCCACCACGACACATTCAATCCCACGATCGGTGGCGAGCGTGCGAGCTTGGGGCTTGATCTCTTGGGCCGCAAAGATCCCGCGCACCGGACGCAGGTGTGGATCGCGATTCATGAGTTCGAGATACCGCGTTAACTGCTCGACACCATCGATCTCGCCGCGTCGTTTGATCTCAACCGCGATGCTCGAGCCGCTCGCGTCCCGACACAACAAATCGACCGGGCCAATCGCTGTCATGTGTTCGCGACGAACCAGCGTCATGCCCTCGCCGAGTGAGGCAGTGTGTTCGGCCAGCAACTCTTGCAAATGCTTTTCGACGCCGTCTTTTTGCAGGCCTGGATCCACGCCGAGATCGTGTGCTGAATCGTGCAGCACTTCCTCGATCTGAATGCGCAGCGTGTCGTCAGTCTTTTGGGCCGCAACCAGCCATTCGAGGGTGCCATCGACTGCGGTTTGTTCAACGAGCGAACACGGGGGATTCATCCAGTTGAGTGGCTTGTACGAGCCACCGTCGGAATGCACCAACACCGAGCCGTCGTTCTTCACCAGCAAAAGCCGAGTCGCCATGGGCAAGTGGGCCGTGAGTTTTCCGGCGTAGTCAACCTGACAACGCGCTACTACCAACCGCATTGATTCAGTTAGTCATTCGCTTCAGCGTGCCCAAGCGGAACTCAATAGTGTCGCCTTTGACGGTGCCCTTGTCGCTGTTGCCATCGCCGCCTTCGAGCGTGACGACGCCATCGACGACCGTGTAAAGGCCGGTGCGAACTTCGAGGTTCCCTTGGAAGTCTTCGGTGAAGGTGCCGTCGTCACTGAAGTGAACGGTCCAGTTCTCGTGTTCGTCGTGCCAACTGCCAGCCAGTTCGGCCAGGCGCTCCGTTGATTGTGAACTTGGCTTCGGCGCGGGGTCGGTGGCCTCGCTTGGTGAACTGCAACCAGCGAGCAAGCCTGCGGCCACCATCACAGATGTGGCGAGGATTATACGAATAGACATCGGACTCCCATCCCAAAACAAACAATCTGCCGATAGTCTGTCACGAGTACCCCAACGGTCCGCGCAGGTTCGGCGCGCCATCATCATCTCAAGGAGATTCCGCATGCAGGAAATCGTCGATAGCATCACAGCCGACGACCGCAACGCCGAGATCGCTCGGACGCTGCTGTACCCCTACCTCAACCACGCTGCCACTATGTACGGCGTCGGTTACGCCACGGCTGCCGATATCGACGCTGGTATGCGTTTCGGTTGCGGTTACCCCATTGGCCCCTTGGCTCTCGTCGACGCGCTAGGCGCCCAGACTGTCGTAGACGGTCTCGAAGCCTTGTACGCCAAGACGTCAGACGATCTGCACAAGCCTGCTCAGGCCTTGCTCGATCGCGTTGCTGCTGGCGACACGTTCGCGGCCGCTGCTGGCGATGCTGGCGCTGCTCCAGAAATCCGCCGCCCGGTGAAGTCCGTTGGCGTTGTTGGCACCGGAACTATGGCTTCGGGTATCGCTCAGGTATTCGCGCAGTCCGGTTTCGACGTCGTCTTCGTGGGCCGCTCGCAAGAGAAGCTTGACGGCGTTCTGGCATACATCACCAAGAACCTCGACCGTTCAGTCTCGAAGGGCAAGTTGGATGAAGCAGGCAAGGACGCGATCCTCGCTCGCTTGACCGGTGCTACTGAACGCGAAGCTCTCGCCGATGTTGACCTTGTTGTAGAAGCGATTGCTGAAGACCTCGACATCAAACTCCAGTTGTTCCGAGATCTGGACCGCATCTGCAAGCCAGGCGCGATCTTGGCCACCACGACATCGTCGTTGTCGATCGCTGATTGCGCTGCAGTCACCGGCCGTCCGCAAGATGTCATCGGCATGCACTTCTTCAACCCTGCTCCGATCATGAAGTTGGTTGAAGTTGTCACCACCGAAGACACTGCTGCTGACGTGGACGAGACTGTTCGTGCGCTCTGCTTCGCCACCAAGAAGCATCCTGTTTCCTGTGGCGACCGTGCTGGCTTCATCGTCAATGCGCTGTTGTTCCCGTACCTCAACGATGCGATCTTGTTCAACGAAGCAGGCGAGGGCACTCTCGCCGAAATCGACGAGGCCATGAAGGGCACCAAGTTGCCTATGGGTCCGTTCGAATTGCTCGACGTCGTCGGTAACGACGTGTCGCTCGCGATTCAGACGACTTTGGTGGAAACCTTCGGTCACGAAGGTTGGACGCCTGCTGAAAGCCTCAAGAAGGTTGTGGCTGAAGGCAAGCTGGGTCGCAAGACCAAGGCTGGCTTCCACACGTACTGAGTAGCCTTGACCCTCAATGAGGGTTATTGATCGAGCACGAGCAGTTCGCCGATCTCGCAGTCGAGTGCCACGCAAATGGCCTCGAGTGTGGAGAAGCGAATCGCTCGTGCTCGATTGTTTTTGAGCACTGAAAGGTTGACGACGCTCACCCCGACCCGGATGCTCAGCGCAGTCAAGGTGAGGTTGCGCGCCTCGAGGAGTTCGTCGAGACGGCAACGTACGTTTGTGGGTTCTTCGGCCTCGGGCGGGGGAGTCATACAAGCCCCGCCGTTTCTTTCTCCAACCGGGCGTTTGCCGTCAAGATAAGGGCCAACACGCAGAACAAGAGCGCAACAAGTGAAAGCCAAAACTCAATTTGGTGCCACGGGAAGTCCTCGAGAGGTTGAATGTCGAAGACGTAGTTTTCGTTCTTAGACATGTATTGACCAAGGCTCTCGTTAAAACGCCCCACAAACCACCCGAGGCTGATCCAGGCGATCGCGGCTTTGGTGCTGGCGGCTACGACAATTACCACGGTTCCGCGCCATGCGATGGTGCCGGCAGTCGCGAGAAGTGGTGCACCAGATAAGCGCTTTCGTGCGAGCGCGAAGATCGAAAGCGCCAAGGTGAGAATGATGATTGTCCCGAGCGCAGTAGAAATCATACGTATTGCGAGGAAGGGCGTCGGAAGGCCTTCCAAGCGAACTGAGAGGAGCCCTTCCCCTCCGGAAGCAAAGATTTGACCGTCGCTTGCGGACTGTGGGTCCAGCGAGTCGATGGGGAAATATGCGATGACAGGGATCGGAACATCAATTGTTCCCAACTCGACGGCATCGACAACATAACTGCCAAACGCCCAGACGAGGACAACCATGTAGATACCACTGATCCAGAGAGTCATGCGAGCAGCCAGAGGCCCGGGGTCTTGCTGGAGTGCAGTGCGTATCCCCAGCGCAATGAAGATGATGAAGCCGCCGAGAAGTAGCGTCGCGGCGGGGGAGTACATAAGGAAATTGGTCATAGCCCCACCATATCGAATAACGATAATAACGACAATCGATATGGTAAAAATTATTGAAGGAGTATTATTGGGTCATGTCGAAACGAAAAGCAGCGGCCGCTCGGGCGCGTTCGCGTGGGCCACGTCCCAGCAATGAGCAACTCGTTTCGAAACGAGCGGGGGAGTACTGGCAGCGCTTTATCACCGGTGCCACATCGAGTAAGCCCTACCGCTGCCCGGGCTGCAACCAGTTGATCCAACCCGCGACGCCGCATTTTGTGGTTTGGCCTGAAGTGCCAAGCCTTTTGGAGGCTGAGGGGATTAACG
>JAAZCT010000093.1 GCA_012513165.1 Actinomycetales bacterium | reverse complement strand
GTATTCCACTCGGCATTCGAATTCCAGCGATTTTCCGAGGACCCGCACGCGTCCCGTTGACTATCGCTTGGGGCGAGCACGATCTATTGCTGTCGCCTAGCCAAGCGAGTTTGGCCGCCCGGTCGATGTCTGGCGTGAACTTCGTCTTGCTGAATGACGCGGGCCATGTCCCGATGGGCGACAATCCCGATCAAGTGATCGAAGCAATCCTCGAGACCACGGCCCGAGCAGCTACTCCGGATCGAGTCGTCCCGACGGTTGCCTAACGGCAAACCCACTATTTATGCAAACAGTTGCATAAATAGTGCACTGGCCAGTAGTGTTTTGTCATGGCTATCGAGCATGCGATCCTCGTCGCGCTTTCGGAACGTTCAGCCTCCGGCTACGATCTCGCCCGTCGATTTGATGCCTCGATAGGCCACTTTTGGCGCGCGACCCATCAGCAGATTTACAAGGTTCTCGCTCGCATGGACGAGAACGGCTGGGTTGAAACCGACGCCGTCAAACGCAACGGCCGGCTCGACAAGAAGACCTACGTCATCACCCCTGCGGGCCGAAACGAACTGTTGCGCTGGACTCGCGAGCCATCGGCCAGTGACGTCACTCGCAGTGATTTCACCGTCAAACTTCGCGGGTTCGCCGACGCCAGCGCGATCAAGAGCGACACCATGCGCCGACGCGCCGAACACGTCGCGACACTCGCAGCCTACGAAGAAAGCGAACAACGCTTCTACCCGAACCCCACTGAACTCACGGGTGCTGATCTGGGTTCCTATCTCGCACTTCGTGGCGGCATCCACTACGAACGCAACGGCATCGCATGGTGCGACGAAATCTTGACCGGTATCAATGGCGCAGAGAACTGATCTCGATGATCACCGACAATGGCTGCCAGCCTGACATCAATCCCTCATCCCATCACAAGCAAGGAACTCCACGATGAGCACATTCCCACACCTTTTGAGCCCGCTCGACCTCGGGCACACCACCTTGCGCAACCGCGTCATCATGGGCTCGATGCACACGGGCCTCGAAGATGGCGCCAAGCACCTTGACGAGATGGCCGCATTTTTCGCCGAACGCGCCAAGGGTGGCGTCGCGCTCTCGGTCACTGGCGGTTTCGCGCCGGACTGGCGCGGTTGGCTGTTGCCTTTCGGCTCGCAGATGACCTCGCGCCGGATGGCCGATAAGCACCGGATCGTCACCGATGCTGTCCACGAACACGACGGCAAAATCGCACTGCAGATCTTGCACGCCGGACGCTACGGCTACTCGCCGTTCAAGAAGGCTGCTTCGCGCATCCCCTCGCCCATCACGCCGTTCAAAGCCAGCCCGATGTCCACCCGCGAGGTCGATCAAACAGTTACTGACTTTGCGAAGTCGGCTGTTTTGGCACGCCGAGCCGGGTACGACGGCGTCGAGATCATGGGTTCCGAAGGCTATTTGATCAACCAGTTCATCACGGCTCGCACCAACGACCGCACCGATAAGTGGGGCGGCACGGCCGAAAACCGCATGCGTTTTCCGATCGAGATCGTGCGTCGAACCCGCGAACTCGTCGGAGACGATTTCATCGTGCAGTACCGAATCAGCCTGCTGGATTTGGTCGATGACGCCCAAAGCTGGGAAGAGACCGTCACACTTGCGAAAGCACTCGAAGCCGAAGGCGTGTCGATCCTCAACACCGGCATCGGCTGGCACGAGGCGCGAATTCCCACGATCGTGACGTCTGTTCCGCGT
>JAAZCT010000092.1 GCA_012513165.1 Actinomycetales bacterium | reverse complement strand
TTACTAATTTGTTCGAGTTCGCCACCGTGCCACAGGTAAGCACGCGAGTCGCCCACGTTTGCGATAAGCCAAAACGGCATTCCGTCTTGTTCCGTGAGGACCGCGGCCACCACCGTCGATCCTGGTGCGCCACGGTCATTCGTTTCGAGCATCGCGACCGCATCACAGGCACCTTTGACGCTACGGTCAACATCCTCGAATCGGACAACCGTTTGATTCGCGAGTTCAGAAAACGATTTGACGACTGCACGACTCGCCAAGTCGCCTGCGTCATGTCCGCCCATGCCGTCAGCGACCACGAACACGGGAGTCTGCACCAGCCACGCGTCTTCATTGTGTTTACGGGTGCGCCCCACATCGCTCAACGCTGCGATACGCAAAGACAATTCTGTGCCCGATTCAGAACCTGACGATGGGAACGAGGACACTTCATCGATGACATAAATATCTTCAGCGCGATCGTGGCCTGAAGGCTCAACGGAATTCACACGTCCCCCTTTCGCAGTGACAAGGGTTTCTCGCACCAACCCCGAAATCGAATCTGTTCCCAAGTGGCCAGCTGCCGAATCTCGAATGCTCCACGTTCAGTAGCATCCCGTTGCATTAGAAACGCACACTCCGAAGCCACACGTGGAGCACCACCGGGAGTTTCAACAAACCAGCGACCACTCGGGTTAGAGACTAATTTAGAATCCGACAACCGATGCACGATTCGCTGAAATATCAGCGTTACTTTGGTCACCATCTGTGTGATTCCTAAACGTTTCTCGCTCACGATCATCGGCTTTCCGTAGACATGGACGTGCTGCCCCGCTCAAAGTTCCCCCATGACAACGCAACCGCTACCGGCGACAACCGTTGCGTCTCGAGCCGATTTCTGACTCATTAACAAACGACACTAGGGCCGATACAGGTTTTCTGCGATGGAGACTAATCCCCATAGATGCAGTTCGCGGAGTGGCGATACGCGCAGGGCTCAGGCGGGCATTTTCTTTGGGTCGGAATGGGTTCCGGTTATGACGTTGTGGAAAAGCGCGGCTGGTTTTGGGCACGTGCGGTTCGTGGCCACCGTGAGAGTATTCGCGAAATGCCTGATAGGGCGCACGGTCGAGCATCCCGATCGAGACAGCCATGTCGAGGACTCACCAGTACTGCGCTACCTTTTCGCGCGGAGAATACGGACGCACGAGGGTCAGGTTAATTCAGCGTATGTGTCTGAACGGGTTACAGAGCAAGGCGTTCGCGCACGACTGCTGCTAACCGCTGCGCCACATCCTGAGCGTGAACTTCGGTAGCGGCTTCGACCATCACCCGAACCACTGGTTCAGTGCCCGAAGGTCGCAACAGGACTCGTCCCGTATCGCCCAGTTCTTGTTCGATCTTGGCCAACGCGACGTGCAGTCCTTCGTCGCTGGAAACAGCCGACTTATCGACGTCCCGCACGTTGATGAGCACTTGCGGCATCGAGGTCATCTGCGCAGCCAAGTCAGCCATCGAACGGCCACTGCGCTTCAATTCCAAAGAGAGGTGAAGGGCAGTGAGTACGCCGTCGCCCGTGGTGGCGTAATCGCCCATGATCACGTGGCCTGACTGCTCGCCGCCGAGATTGAAACCACCGTCACGCATTGCCTCGAGGACATAGCGATCGCCCACTGCCGTATGAATGACCTTGATACCGGCCGCTTCCATCGCGCGCGTGAATCCGAGATTGCTCATGACGGTACCCACTACGGTGTTTCCGGCCAGTTTTCCTTCGCGTTGGGCTTTGATCGCCAAAATCGCCAAAATCTGGTCGCCATCGACCATGTTGCCTTCAGCATCAACCGCAAGACAACGATCGGCGTCACCATCGAATCCGAAACCGACGTCGGCTTGATGCTCAACGACGGCACGTTGCAAGTCGCCCAAGTGGGTTGATCCGCAGTTTTCATTGATATTCAAACCATCTGGATCCGCATGAATCGCGATCACTTCAGCGCCAGCCCGTTCGAAGGCATCAGGGCCCACTACGTGTGCGGCACCGTTTGCGCAATCGAGAACCACCTTGACGCCTTCTAAGTCCTGGCCCAGAGTTTCAACCAAGTGACGGACGTACGCACCTAGAGCCGCATGGCTATCGCCGATACGGCCAACTGCCGAACCGGTTGGTCTTTCCCAGGGTTCCTCGAGGCGCTGTTCAATTGCGGCTTCAATATCGTCAGCAAGTTTTACTCCGCCTCGCGCCAAGAACTTG
>JAAZCT010000091.1 GCA_012513165.1 Actinomycetales bacterium | reverse complement strand
TCTCAACGAGCCGTAGCGCTCCTGGAGGCGCGCCGCGTAGACGGCCGCCTCGGTGCGGCGCGTGACCCCGAGCTTCGACAGCAACGTGGTCACCCGGTTCTTGATCGTCTTCTCGGCGAAGAACAGTTCGTCGGCGATCTGGCGTACCGCTTTGCGCGCGCGGCTCTTGCGCTTCGTCCAGTCAGCGCCGCCGAGCTTGTCGAGCGTGGGCGATTCCCGCCCACGTAGCGACTGATTTGGTCGAGTTGGTCCATCGGCACAAACAAACGGTCTGGCGGTTGGCCTCGCTTGCTGGCCGAATACTCGATGACCAAGTATTCGCGAGCCGCGCCGTGGACCGTGCGGTTGATGAGTTCGATGTATCGACCCACCCCGTGCTGTTCGTGAACCACAGGGTCGCCGGGCTTGAGTTCGAGCGGGTCGACGGCCTTGCGCCGACGCGTGGGCATCGAGCGGTTGGCGCGCTCGACGTGCTTTTGTCCAACGAGGTCGTCGCGAGTGAGCACCACGAGCGACAACGACGGGAGCACGAACCCTTCCGTCACGTGTCCGCAGATCACCTCGACCACACCGTCTGCGCTGGATTCGGAAATCGCCTCGACGAAACGCCCCGGAAGGTCGTGCTCGGCGAGCCATTCCAGGGTGCGGTCGGCTTGCCCTTTGGTCGCGGTCACGATCACGATGTGGTGGCCGGCCGTGCGCCAGACTTTGATGTCGTCGATGGCTTTCTCGGTGTCGCCGCGATACTCGGGCACCTCGTCGGCACCGACACGTTCAGCGTCTTCCATGCCAAAGGGCGTGACGTCCAGCAGACTCAAGCCACGGTTAGTGATCGCCTCTCGGACCTCGTCGAGGCCGTGGAAGGTGGCCGATCCTAGGTCGATGGGCGCTTCGCCTTTGCTGGCTGCCGCTGCCCATGACGCCGCCAAGAATTCTTCGCTGGTGGCCACCAGATCCGCGGATCTGGCCCGAATCTTCTCTGGGTCGGTCATGATCACCGTGGAGCCTTGCGGCAGCAGGTCGATCATCATTTCCATCTCGCCTGCCAAAACGGGTGCGAGCGATTCCATACCCTCCACGGCATGGACGTGAGCGATCTTGGTGAAGAGTTCGCTGAGGGAGGGATGCGATTCGGCGAACGTTGCGGCTTTGGCTCGGACCTCGTCAGTGAGTAAGAGTTCGCGGCAACCCGGAGCGGTCATCTGATCGACCACTTGGATCGTGCGCTGGTCGGCGACCGAGAAGTATCTGATCTCTTCGACGGTGTCGCCCCAAAACTCGATCCGGATCGGGTGATCGTCGGTGGGGGCGAACACGTCGACGATTCCGCCGCGCACCGCGAACTCGCCGCGGTTCGTCACGAGGTCTACCCG
Organism: Actinomycetales bacterium; assembly: GCA_012513165.1. Lineage (GTDB taxonomy): Bacteria > Actinomycetota > Actinomycetes > Propionibacteriales > Nocardioidaceae > Aeromicrobium. The sequence continues at coordinate 4,496 of JAAZCT010000091.1, read as the reverse complement.
GTGGTATGCCGCACTCGCGAGGCCTTCGATCACCGAAACCAGTTCGATGTCTTGACCCGTTGCCACGTGCACCGGTTCCAGATCCGCGAGGCCTTTTACTTGAGGCTGCAACAAGGAACGGATCGGCGCCACGACGATGCGCGGACGGTTCGTGTCTCCCCCGTGCACCAGGTTGCGCAGCACGGCCAGCCTGCGGCCGACGGTGTCTGCCCGAGGTGACAGTCGCTCGTGGGGCAACGTTTCCCAAGGCTGAAATACGGCGATCTGTTCGGCCGGAACGAGTGTCTCGAGCGCCCCAGCCAGATCGTTCGCCTGCCTGATGGTGGGCGTCGCCACCACCACGACCGCTTCGGGGCGAACCAGAGCCGCAGCCACAAACGGATGCAACGCCGCTGGCGAGTTGAGCACCCGCTGTTCGCCGCCCGCGCGCAAAGCCGCGACGGCCTCGGCGATGTGGGGTTCAGAGGCGACTCGAGTCGCTAAAACGGGATGCACCATAACTAAGCCAGCCTAGCGATCACGCGCAAACGAACGCACGGCGAGTCGGAGAAAAGCTGCCCCTTATTAGCGCACTTCTCGGACTACCAGGTTGTCTATTCTGAACGCCTGGCTTTTGTTTGCGGAGCCACCCCACCGGAATCCGACACCTCCGTGAACCTGTAACCCCGAACGTGAGTCAACCTTCTGGTAAAACCAATTCTTGGGCTCCGGGTCTTTCGCCAACCAGATTTTTGCCCGAATCGTCGTGGGGGACGTTCCCACCGCTTGCACTCTCACTTTGTACCTGGTGCCCGCCTTGTGCTTGATCCCTCCGACTCGTTTGCGGGCCAGCGTTTTTGCCTTGCCGTTTCGAACTGAGTCAAGGTCGAGACGGACCGTCTTATTCGACGCGAATACGATTCGCGCACGATAACCGTGTGAGATACCTTTCGCGTTCCCGTTTGCGCGGGCCCACACTTCCGCATACGTCCCGTTTCCGGATGCAAGGCGGTCCAACCTCACGGTTGCTGTCACATCAGACTTAGACGATTTCACGCCGTCCAACAATGCGAATCGACTCTTCTTTTTAGGGACCAACACCTTGCCCTCGGACCCGTTGACCGAGAACGAGTTTTTGCCGCTCCCGTGCTGCCACACACCTCCACGATTGCCTTTCCCCCAACCTTTGCTCCGCTTTCGAGTGAACGTGTCGAGCACCAACGAAACTTGAGCCGGTACGACGTCAGATCCGGTACTAAATGTCCGCACTTGGCTTTTCGCGTGCGTAGACCCAACCGTTGATGTGGCATACCACTCGTAAGTGGAGTTCGCGTCAAGATTTAGCTTGGGCGTCGTTGCTGTACCTCCAGCAGCGAGTTCCGTCTTGTGAACTTGCTGAAAATTCGAAGGCAACGGCGCGTCGAACGGTAAATCGAACTGGCTATCAGCATCAGTTTCGAATGCTTTGAGACTCGGCGAATACGTACGTGCTTCGATCCGCTTCTCGCTGGGCTTGAATGTGTAATAGCGCAACCAACCCTGGCCGCCCTGGGTTCTATTCTGATAATTCGAAAGCGCCAAGGAAACGTCGTCACCGCAGGAATTCTTCTTGGTCGAGTTGGCTTCACCCGAAGTGCCTTGGGTGTTGTGCCCGTTAATTACCATGAAAATCTGGCATTTTGGGGCGACAAGTTTCTCGAAGATCTCTTGAGGAGTGTTCCCTCCTGGTCGCGGTACCGCGTTGCTGAAGTCTCCGTTTACGTGAATCATGTTGTGAGTCACCAAGAGAACTTGCCGATCGGGGTGCGCATCAATTACTCGCTTGGCCCAATCGAGCACGCCGTCCGGCGCGTGGTGCTCCAGGTTGAGTACCAGCAATCTCACTGAGCCGCGATCAATTCGAACGTAACTATTCTTGAGGAGTCGGTTTGCGGCGTCTCGGCCAAACTGGTTCTGTCCGTAATAGCCACCAAATGAAACACCTGGCTCAGTCCATCCGGTGAACTTAGAAAGTGGAAAATACTTGTCGTACAGGATCGCCTCTCCTGTGGCGACGTCCATATCGTGGTTGCCCGGAAGTACCGTCCACGGGATCTTCGCTGCAGTCAAAACATCCATTGCCCCGGCCGCGCGTTGAAACTGATATTCAACATCAGGAAGTCCTGCGACGTCACCAAGATGGCTGACCAATACCGTCTTCAATTGGGATTTGCTGCTGGCGATCCAGTTCGTTTGGGCCATGTAGTGCGGCATATTCGCGTTGGCGCTCGAATAATTTTGCGTGTCTGGTAGCGCCACGATTGTGAAGTCCTGCGCCGAAGAAGGCTGCTCCGAAACCTTTCGGAGGTGAAACTCTGTGGCGAGAGTCTGAGCGTCAGCATCGGTGAAACGCGCGCTCAGTTTCGAGTCTGTTCCAACGCCGCTTGCGTTTGCTGACGGGCTGAGCAGGATCGGTTCGCCCGGGGCTGCTGCGTTTGCCGGAGCGACCACACTCAACAGCAGAAAAACGACTGCGGACAGCCCAAGAAAAGATTTCAACCGAGACATAAAACAGGTACTTTCTCAAGAACCCCGAAGCCCTTTCGGGGACTCCTAAATTCTCCTCCTGATCAGCCACGATTGCACGTGATACTTAAACCTCATTTGACTCATTCGTCGCATGAGTCACACCAGTCACATCCGTAACGTGATCTACCAGAGACCGGGCCTCGGGTCCGTTTCGAGTGCGCTCGGTTCAGCGAACCGTCTTGTCCAGACCGCGCTTTTGCGCAGTAATCCAAGCGGCCACATCGTCCTTCTTGAAGGCTTTCCACATGGACTGGGCTTCGACCGGATCGAGATGCACCACGCTTTGCGAACCGACCATTCCGGTGCCTCGGACTGGGATCGTCGGGAAGTAGATCTCGTCCTTACGCAAGGAACGCAGCGAATACGCCAACGACCGCATGTCAGAAGCAGACCAGCCGTCATCAACTTCAAGGTTTGAGGTCACCGAATCGAGCACCTGATACACGGTCACAGGATTCGCCAACGTGCCACGGGTCAGGGTCTCAGACACCAACTCACGGATCACATTCTGTTGCCGCTTCACGCGATCGAGATCGCCACCGGGCAATCCTGCGCGCTGACGAACATAGGTCAACGTGTCTTCACCATCCAAGAGGTGCGTGCCGGCTTCCCACGTCTTTTTCCGATAGGGGTCGTAGACCGTTTTGGGGATCTTGACGGTGACGCCACCTAAGGCGTCCGTGAGTTGCTTGAAGCCTTCCCAATCGATGACCGCAACGTGATCGATGCGAACTCCGCTGAGGTTCTCCACCGTCTGAACCGCCAAAGCGGGACCGCCGAAAGCAAAGGCTGCGTTGATTTTGGCATCGCCGTGACCTGGTACTTCAACCCACGAATCACGCGGAATAGATATCACGGAGACGGACTTGCGATCCGCGGCGACGCGCGCAACCATCATCGTGTCGCTGCGTTCGCCAGCAACCGAGCCATCGGCTCGCTTGTCGCTGCCGAGCAAGAGAATCGTCCGAGCTTTCGGGGCGGTTTCCGGGGCGATCTCGGGGCGATCACTATTAGTCGGCATGGCGTTAGGCAAAGCCGTCAACTGCCCCATCAGCTTGTCTTGTGCAAGCCACGTTGCGCCACCCAGAATCGCCAGCAACCCGAAGGCTCCGAGCGCAACCCAGGCAGGCCATCGGCGCCGAGTTTTCTCAGGCGCCTTCTCGATCTCAGTCACGCACTAAAGAATAGTCTGGCTTGGCAAGTTTCCAGCGATCTTGCGCAAATTCATCAGTTGCTACCCCAGACTGCTGCGGCGGCGCGCCCGCCCCACTAGGCTCATACGGACATGGGAAGAAGGAACACGTGACTCGGACGCACCCGCCATTCAAGTCCAACCTGTCGGCTCTGCGGAACGCTCAAAAGCCAGCGCGAGGCACGGCTGCATATTCGCGACTCATCAACCGGCCGACCGGACGCATCGTTGCAGCTTGGGCACACTCCGTTGGGATGAGTCCCAACCAAGCGACGGTCGTCAGCGCGTTCATGTCGGGAACCGGCATCGCATTGATCGCTCTTGTCGATCCCACCTGGTGGAGCGGTCTGCTGGTTTCGGTACTTCTAGCCGGCGGCTACGTGTGGGATTCGGTTGACGGCCAACTCGCACGCTTGCGCGGCGGCGGTTCGAGGTCTGGCGAGTGGCTCGATCACACCATCGATTGCTTCAAGACGATCACCTTGCATCTGGCCGTATTGATTTCCTGGTACCGCTTCTCTCCCTTCGACAACGACGCGCTGCTCCTGGTTCCGATCGCGTTCACCGTGATTGCTGCCGCCACATACTTCGGCCTGATCTTGATGCCCACTTTGCGACTGCCGGCACCGGGGCTCGCTGCTGATCTCCCGGCGGAAGCTTGGTGGCGCAAGTACGCCATCCTTCCGATCGATTATGGTCTGCACTGCTGGATTTTTGTGCTCAGTGGTTGGTGGCTTGGATTCACGGTCCTGTACTG
>JAAZCT010000090.1 GCA_012513165.1 Actinomycetales bacterium | reverse complement strand
CTTTGCAACTGGCGCCAACGCCGATGCAGCTCGTGAAGCCGGAGCCGACTTCGTCGGCGCCGACGAACTTGTAGACAAAGTCAACGAGGGTTGGCTTGACTTCGACTCGGTCGTCGCCACCCCAGACATGATGGGCAAGGTTGGCCGTCTTGGTCGCGTGCTTGGTCCACGTAACTTGATGCCAAACCCTAAGACCGGCACCGTCACCACGGATGTGGCTAAGGCAGTTGCGGACATCAAGGGCGGAAAGATCGAGTTCCGTGTCGATCGCCACTCGAACTTGCAGTTCATCATCGGCAAGGCCTCGTTCACTGCTGAGCAGCTGGCAGAGAACTACGGCGCTGCTATCGATGAAGTGCTGCGTTTGAAGCCGTCGAGCTCGAAGGGCCGCTACATCCGCAAGGCAACGATCTCCGCGACCACTGGTCCTGGTGTTCCCGTTGATCCAACCCGGACGCGCAACTTCACTCAGGCCGACGAAGCCTGATATCTACTAAAGAAAATCGCCCCTGGCTTTGGCCGGGGGCGATTTTTCTGTGGGTAAACAGTTGCGGTCATGTTCTTCCCGCTACGCTGAAGCGCATGAAGAAGATCCTCGGCCTGTTGACGGCCCTCTTGATGATGTTTGCCTTGTCCGCCTGCGGCGGCGACTCCGCGAAGGGTTCGGTGAAGGTCGGTGAAAAGGCTTCAACCAAGCTCACCGAGAAGAACTTCTTCGAAGTTTTATCTAAAACTCAGAGCGATGCGGGATCTGCGTTCATGACAATGAACATGTCGGCAATGGGCCAGGACATGACCATTGAAGCATCTGTCGAAATGGGCAAGACGCTCGAAGAAATCGCCATGGACATGACGATGGGCATGGGCGAAGAGAAATTCCAGATCATCATGCTGGACGGTTTCATGTACATGAACATGGGCAAGATGTCAGACAACAAGTACATCAAGATTGACTCCTCAGACCCAGAAAGCCCGATTGCCGGCGACTTCGAGGAAATGGCCGAGCAAATGGACCCAGCCTCGCAGCTCAAACGAATCGAAGAAGCGACTGTCTCGCTGAAGAGCCTGGGCGACGGCGGCAAGGTTGACGGCGTGAGTACCACTAAGTGGGAAGTCACCGTCGATCCTTCGAAACTCGATGTGGAAGAAGCAGAGGCCGCCGCGCTGCCAGAGACGCTCACGTACCTCATGTGGGTGGGCGAAGATAATTTGCCCAGAAAGCAGTCGTTCGAGGCCATGGGCACCACGACTGAAATCCTGTACACCAAATGGGGACAGGACTTCAAAATCAAGGCTCCAAGTGCGGATCAAGTCACCGAAGACGTTGACGGCTTGATGTAATCCCGAAAAAGTTCGACTCTAAGTCGGCCTCACTCCTCACCTGGAGCGAGGCCGATTTGGTTTGTTGCGCAGCGGTGCTCTAGACTGCTTAAAGCCAAAGACCGCTGGTGAATCTCCCACGAGATTCTCAAACGCCCAAGAGGTGGCCCGCCTAGGTTCAGAATTTAGCCGCGAAAGCGGCATATGTCCTGTGCTTAGGCGCGGGACATTTTTTATTGGGATCACATCGGTTTGCGGAATTGACCCAGTGCTGGAAGGAGACCCATGGCACGCCCGGATAAAGCAGCAGCCGTCGCCGAACTCGCAGAGAACTTCCGCGAGTCCAATGGCGCTGTGCTCACCGAGTACCGCGGACTCACTGTTAAGCAGCTGCAAGAATTGCGGCGCACACTCAGTGGAGCAGCAAGCTATGCCGTCGCCAAAAACACCTTGACCAAGATTGCCGCCAAGGATGCGGGTATCGAGTTGGATGACTCGCTGCTCACAGGTCCTACCGCGATCGCCTTTATTACAGGCGATCCCGTGGAGGCAGCCAAAGGTCTACGTGATTTTGCGAAGGCAAATTCCCCGCTCGTCATCAAGGGAGGCTTCCTTGACGGGAAGATCCTCACTGCTGACGACATTCAGAAATTGGCCGCTCTCGAGTCGCGTGAGGTCCTCCTCGCGAAACTTGCTGGTGGCTTGAAGGCAAACCTTGCCAAGGCAGCTGGGCTTTTCAACGCCCCGTTGTCGCAAGCTGCACGCACGTTCGCAGCTTTGCAGGCCAAGGCCGAATCCGACCCATCGGTGCTTGCCGCCGGTGAACTAGTCGCCGAGGTTGCCGAAGAAGTACCTGCCGAAGCTCCCGCTGAGGCACCATCCGAAGAAGTTACCGAAGAAGCAACCGCTGAAACTGTAACCGAAACGGCGTCTACCGACGCTGACACCGAGGGCTGAACCGCCCGATTACCAATCGGGACCCCCTCGGGGTCTCACATCAGAAAGGAAGCTTCTCATGGCGAAGCTCAGCACCGACGAACTGTTGGACTCATTCAAGGAAATGACCCTCATCGAACTCTCTGAGTTCGTAAAGCTCTTCGAAGACACCTTCGAAGTTACTGCTGCTGCTCCAGTCGCAGTTGCTGCTGCTGGCGCACCTGCTGCCGGTGGCGCCGAAGCTGCTGCTGAAAAGGACGAATTCGACGTCGTTCTTGAAGCTGCTGGCGACAAGAAGATCCAGGTCATCAAGGAAGTTCGTGGGCTCACCAGCCTCGGGCTGAAAGAAGCCAAGGAACTCGTAGAGGGTGCACCTAAGGCTGTTCTTGAAGGCGTAAACAAGGAAACTGCCGAAAAGGCCAAGGAAGCCCTCGAGGCTGCCGGCGCCACCGTCACACTTAAGTGATTTTTGGCTAGTCTGCTCAAAAGAGAGGGTGCGTGACGATTGTCACGCACCCTCTCTTTTTGTTTGTTTTGTGAACGAAATGAAACAAAAAGCCAAAAATCGTGCCCTATCGACAGAGCAAAGTCAAGACCCGGTGTTGATCCGCGCGTGTCGATGGGGTTAGACTATTCTTTCGCGCCCGATTTGACATGCCATCGTTTTGTTCAGTGCTCAATCTCTGAATTTGACGTGGGGTGTTTGACGTGCGCAAAAAACTGAATCGCTCAGTCCCGGATACCCTGGGCTGCGAGTCTTTTGGAAGGACTTCTCTTGGCCGCCACGCGCACTGCCGCAAACACCCCCAATCCATTGGCTCCTCGCCGTGTATCTTTCGCGAAGATCTCCGAACCACTTGAGGTGCCTGAACTTCTTTCGTTG
>JAAZCT010000089.1 GCA_012513165.1 Actinomycetales bacterium | reverse complement strand
CATCGCAGCTAGGACGTCGATACGAGTGCGGTCGATGTGATCCGGGTGCTGATGGGTCACCACGATCGCCGACAGGTCTTTCAAACGGAACGCTTCTTGGCTCGAAAAGATGCCCGGATCGATAAGAATGCGAGCGTCCTCTAGTTCGACCAAAACGCAAGAATGCCCAAAACGAGTGATCAGCATGTTCCTATCGTGCCACGATGGTGGACATGGCGACTGAGACTCATGTCACAACACGTTTCGATCCATTCATCGCGGCGCTGACTACCGCGGTAGTTTCAGTCGTTTTGCTCGGGTTGGCGTTGGCCTACGACTGGCTGGGGCCGGATGTAGGCGAAGGCTCGGCTTTCTGCGAAGCGCTCAGGGGAGACCTCGTCAATCAGCCGGCCAACACGTTTTCGAATCTCGGCTTCGTGCTTGCTGGCCTGACGATCGGCTGGCGGGGTCGAAAAAACCCGCAGCTAATGGACGGGATGGTGGGGTTCTTCGCGTGTGTCGTGGTGCTGCTAGGTCCTGCGAGCGCGGCAATGCACGCGAGCGGAACTGTGCTGGGCCAGAATCTCGATCTCACGTCCATGTTCCTGATCAGCAGTTTCGCAGCAAGTTACGCAATGAAACGTTGGTACGAATTAAGCCGGACCCAGTTCTTCATGGCTTTTGCGGCGTGGCTGATCATGGGCGAGGCTGTACTGTTTTCCGGGATCGCCGTGCCCGTGGTGCTTCATGGCGGAAATCTTGTTTTCGCGATCGGTTCTCTGACGGCGATCGTGCTGGAAGTTCGCCTGTGGCGTCGGCAACCGTCCAAAGCTGTAGCACGAGCAGGCTTGCTCACTCTGGCAGTTCTCGGCGGCGCATTCACGATCTGGCTGCTCGATCAGGGACCCTGGTGCGACCCAAACAGCCTGATCCAAGGACACGCAGTGTGGCACTTTTTGTGTGCGGTCACGACGTATTGCCAATTCCGGATGTATGCGGCCGACACTAGGAAGCAAAACTCTCAACAACCAAACGCGCCCTCGTTAAACTAGTTGCATGGGAGCCAGCTACGACAGAATCTCGGAAGACATTAAGTCATTTATCGAAGAACAACAGATGTTTTTCGTCGCGACGGCAGCGCGCGAAGGCCGAGTGAACGTATCTCCGAAAGGCCTTGATTGCTTGCGCGTGCTCGGCCCGAACAGGGTTGCATGGGCCAACGGGACCGGCAGCACTAACGAGACTGCTGCCCACGTACTCGACAGCCCCAGAATGACGCTCATGTTCTGTGCGTTCGAAGGCCAACCCAAAATCTTACGCGTTTACGGCAACGCGCGAACGCTGCACGAAGGCGACGACGATTGGGACGAGCTGCACGCCTTGTGCGGCTCGTTGTCCGGCGCCCGCAATATCTTCGATATAACCGTTGATTTGGTGACAAGCACGTGTGGATTCGGAGTCCCGCTCTATGAGTTCCAGGAGCAACGCACGTTGTTACCTTCGTGGACCAGCAAACGAAGTGCTGAGACATTGCGCGCTTACCGCGAGGAAAAGAACCAGTTCAACATCGACGGCCTTCCCACGGGTCTGCCGATCTCTCGTTAGTTCGGTTTCACAATTTCGATGGGACGTGAATTCAAGGTTCGGAATCATGTCAGCGATTGGCAAGGGAATTCGGCGTGCCAACGCGAGAACCGCACGAAATCAGGAGTTTCGCCCAGTTCGCGCGAATGAATGGATGTCCGATAATTTACATTATGTCATTTCCGCATTATCGAGGCCTGCCCCTTCCGAGTAGCAAACTCCCCTTTTTGAGCGCCTCGGAATGTACCGCTCTAAAGACAGCATTGACACGAGCGCTTGGGCCAGACGCCAACCCCACTCGCAGTGAGACTCAACCTCAAGTGAAGATTTACCGTCAACCTCAACCACAGGATCACACTTGCGTTGAGAATTGATTTTTGAGAATCATTTTCATCTAACGATTCAACTAGCACTATCGAATCTGTCAGCGCGGCCACCTAGACTGACAACATGGTGAGACTAGTAAGCGATCAGAGTTCCAAGCCGTTCCAGACGATCTTCTCGTGGATCATCGCAATCGTCACGGCGGGCTACATGCTGCCCTGGGCGATTGCTGCCACCCGCGGCAAATCAAATACCGGCACGATCTTCTGGATCAACCTCTTGTTGGGCTGGTCCATCATTGGTTGGATCGTCGCGTTGATCATGTCGCTGAACTCGCACCAAATCGTGGGGATTCAGGAGTAACGACACTCCCCTCGTT
>JAAZCT010000088.1 GCA_012513165.1 Actinomycetales bacterium | reverse complement strand
TGCCAGGAGTGGCCCGAGTCAAGGTGCACTTCGCGTCCGCACGCATCGAAGTTGAACACGACAAGAGTCAAGCCAGCGTCGCCGATCTGGTGAAGTCCGTCGCGAAAGCCGGCTACACCGCGGCTCCTGCGGCCTTCTGACCTCACTCAATCCACTGAAAGGAAAGCACCATGAGTTCCATCTCGGGAGCGAAGTTCACGAAGTGGATCGTGCCCGCCGTCTCCGGCGGCATGATCCTGACCTCGTTCCTCCTCAATCGCTTCGCACCGGCCGTCGACATCACCGGACGCTGGTGGTTTGACGCTGGCGAGCACGCCACCCACGCAGGGTCCGCGTTCACCGTCGCGGACCTGCTCATGTTGATTGCCGCCGTCGTTGCCGGCTACGGAATCGCCGTGAAAGCCGTGCGAGCCTTGGGCGTCAAGATTGTCGGGATCGACCTTTTGGTTACGGTGGCAGCCATCGGTGCCATCCTCATCGGTAACTTTTGGGAAGCCGCCGCGGTGACGTTCCTGTTCGCGATCGGACACGCGCTCGAAACTGCCACCCTCAATAAAACGCGCTCCGCTTTGGCGGAATTGATTGCTGTCGCTCCGGACACCGCTGTTGTTATGCGTGACGGCGCACAGCAAGAGATTCCTGCCAACGAGGTGCGCATGGGCGAGATTGTGCTGGTCAAGACCGGCGCGAAGGTTCCTATCGACGGGCAGGTCGTGACGGGTACGGCCTCAATCGACGAAGCGTCCATCACCGGTGAATCGATCCCGGTCGAGAAGTCGAAATCCGATCAGGTGTTTGCCGGCACCGTGTCTCGCGGCGGGTTCATTCAAGTGCTGGCCACCGGCATCGGCGCCGACACGACACTCGCTCGCATCATCAACCGCGTGGAAGACGCGCAAGACGCGAAAGCCCGCACCCAAAGCTTCATCGACCGGTTCTCCGCTTGGTACACGCCAGGCGTCATGGCGCTGGCCCTGATCACCGGACTCGTTTCGGGCAACATCGTGCTGGCTTTGACGCTGCTCGTCATCGCGTGCCCCGGTGCGCTCGTTATTTCGATTCCGGTTGCCATTGTGGCTGGTATCGGTCGAGCTGCACGCAACGGCATCCTGATCAAGGGTGGCGAGTTCCTCGAAACCTCGGCCAAGATCACGGCCGTCGCTGTTGACAAGACCGGCACACTCACCGAAGGAAAACCAGAACTCACCGACGTGGTGACCGTGAACCCCGCCTATGACCGAACCGAGGTGTTGCGGTGGGCCGCAGCAGCTGAAGCCGGCTCGGAACACCCGCTAGCCGTGCCCATCGTGGATGCCGCCCGCAACGAAGGCGTTGCACCAGACGGAATCCCCGAACACGTGACGCCCGTCCCAGGCAAGGGCATCGCAGCCCAAGTGGGCGATCAGCGCATACTCATCGGCAACCAGCCGCTACTAGACGAGTTCCAGGTCGCGCACAACAGTGAGGCCGAAAGTGCCGCGAACACGCTCGCAGCCCAAGGCAAGACTCCGATGATCGTTGCACTCGACGACACCGTCCTTGGCGTGATCGGCGTGGCGGATCAGCTGCGACCGGACGCGGCCGAAATGATCGCTCGACTGCACGCAACCGGCGTCGAGAAAGTGGTCATGCTGACCGGTGACACGAGACTCGTCGCCGAAGCCATCGGACGCCAAGTAGGGATCGATGAGATTCACGCCTCGATGCTGCCTGAAGACAAACTCGAAGCCGTGACCCAAATGCAACGCGACGGTTATGTGGTCGCGATGGTGGGCGACGGCGTGAATGATGCGCCAGCACTCGCGACAGCCAATATCGGTGTGGCGATGGGCGCAGCCGGTTCTGCCGTAGCAGTCGAAACGGCTGATATCGCCCTCATGGGCGACAACCTGCTCAAGCTGCCCGAGGCCGTGGGCTTGGCGCGCCGGACCGTGGCCGTGATGCGACAGAACATCACC
>JAAZCT010000087.1 GCA_012513165.1 Actinomycetales bacterium | reverse complement strand
GTGTGATCGTCTGTTCAACTCGCAGCGCCACCGGAGTCCGAGAAGACAAGACGGGCCCGATACTCGAGGCTTGGGCAACCAGCCACGGCTTCGATGTCCTTGGCCCACATGTGGTGCCCGATGGTGATCCCGTAGAAAACACCATGCGCGAACTCCTGACTCGAGAGTGCAGCGTCATCGTTACTACCGGCGGAACCGGTTTCAGTTGTGATGACGTAACGCCGGAAATCACGGCGTCGTTTATCGACCGACCAGCACCCGGCATTGCGGAAGAGATTCGCCGGCGCGGCCTGGCAAATACCCCGTTAGCACCGCTGTCGCGAGGCGTGGCGGGCGTGGCGGGCGGCACGTTTATTGTCAATCTTGCTGGGTCGACCGGGGCTGTGCGCGACGGACTGGAAGTGTTGGACGACCTCCTGCACCATGTGCTTGACCAAATCGAAGACTTGCACAACAACACCCATGTGGAGACTTCATGACCGGCACCTCGACGGTACTGCTTGCATCAATCAGCGACATGCCGCTTGACCTTCAGACGCTCATCGAACTTGTCACGGATGACACCTGTGGTGCCGTTGCTCCGTTCCTGGGACTCGTGCGCAATCACGACAACAACACGTCGGTGTCGCACTTGACCTATGAAGCCCATCCAGACGCGGCTGCTCACTTGACTGAAGTCGCATCACGCGTAGCCAAGCAACATCAAGGCGTGCGCATTGCCGTCACACATCGAGTTGGAACTCTTGGGATCGGCGATGTCGCCGTCGTGGCCGCCGTCGCCTCGGCGCATCGCGCAGAAGCATTCGCAACCGTAGTCCAACTGGTCGAAGACCTCAAGGCAGACGTTCCGATCTGGAAACATCAGGTGTTTTCTGATGGCAGCGAGGAATGGGTCGGCTCGCCGGGCTAGTTTTCCTGACGATGCTCTAGTCTCGTCTCACGCAAACAGGCTCAGCGATGTTGTGGCGCCCAAGCCACCGAGTTCGAGCATCACGTCGTCCCCGCCGGTCACAAGGATGGCTTTGCCTTCGCGGATAGCCGCGTGCACTCCCCCGGATGCCGCAGAGGACACCGGGCCTGGCAGACCCATCGTGATACGTCCGAGTTGATCGCCCCAATGCAAGGTGTTGAGCGAACCGCTGCGTTTCGCGGCCTCGATCACCACCACCCCCTGCGACAAGCCAGCAATCAGGCGGTTTCGGGTTAAAAACCGATGCCGTTGAGGTGGCTCGCCCGGCGGAAACTCGCTCACGATCAGTCCAGTCTCTGCTACGCGTTCCAACAACGCAGCGTGGGCTCGCGGGTAGTCGACGTCTGCCCCGCAAGCCATCACCGCGATCGTCGGCCGGTCCATTGCCAGGGCCCCTCGATGGGCACACGCGTCGATACCGAAGGCAGCCCCACTGATAACGGTCAAACTCTGAGATGCGCAGTCGGCTGCGACTTCGGTTGCAGTTTCTGCACCGTACGTGGTGCAGTTTCGCGCGCCCACAATCGCGACGGACTGTTCGACCAGTTCACACAGCGCCGGCTCGCCCGCCACCCATAGGCCCACGGGCGCACCAGCCACCCCGTTGATGCCATCAAAGCCGTCGAGGTCCAAGAGCCGGTTCGGCCATTCTTCGTCTGACGGTGTAATCCAACGCATCTGAGCACCCACAGCGCGCGCGAGCGACACCTTCGCACGTGATTCGGCGGTCAAAGCTGCCGCTTGCCACGCCTCTGGCACTCCTTGACCCGCAACAATTTTGTCCCACAGCCGTTGCGGAGTCACAAGAGCCAACTCGGCCTTCAAACGAGGATCCCCCGCTTCGATGCAGTGGCTCAGGAGAAGTCTGGCTCGCGAATCTTGCATCATGCGGCCACATCCACCAGCATGCGAAGTTCTCCCGCCAGCGCGGTGCCTCGACGTAAGGCCAGAGCGTCCGCGACATCCGATTCCGTCGGCAGTTCATGCCCGCACACGTCAGCGATCGTCCAGGCCAGCCGCAATACTCGATCGGCGGCGCGAGCCGAAATCACGTTCTTCATGAGTTGTCGATCAACCAAACGCCGGCCTTCGGGACTAGGAGGCCAGTTCTTGCGCAACTCCGCACCAGGAACTTCAGCGTTCACCGACCAGGGAGTTCCGGCCCAACGAATTTTTTGGGTCAGGCGAGCTGCCGCAACGATCTGTCGCGCACGAATGCTACTCAGCTGTGCACCGACCTCGGTGGCAAGCGCCGGGCGCCCCGGGGTTGAAAGGGTGCGCTGAATATCAATCCGGTCTCGTATCGGACCGGAGATCCTGTCAGCGTAGCGACGCGACATGAGCGGCGTGCATTGGCACAGGCCCCCTTTTGAACCGCCATGTCCACAAGGACACGGGTTCGCCGCGAGCCCCAACTGGAAGCGCGCTGGGTAACTGGCAGAGGCCGAAGCCCTCGAGATCAACACTCGACCGCTTTCCAACGGTTGGCGAAGCGCTTCTAACACGTTGCTGGCGAACTCGGGGGCCTCGTCGAGGAACAGAACGCCATGGTGCGCGAGAGCCATGGCTCCTGGCCGGATCGTTCGTGTTCCGCCACCCACGATTGATACTGCGCTGGCGGTGTGGTGCGGATCGAGAAAAGGCGGCCGCCTCATGAGCGGAGCCTCGGCCGGCAAAACTCCTGCGATCGAGTGAATTGCACTCGCTTCAATCGATGCTTCGGTGCTTAAGTCAGGAATGAGGCCCGGCAGCCTTTGCGCGAGCATCGTTTTGCCGATCCCGGGAGGCCCTAGCAACATCATGTGGTGTCCGCCTGCAGCAGCGATGACCGTCGAGATCACCGCATCGCTTTGACCGACGACCTCACTC
>JAAZCT010000086.1 GCA_012513165.1 Actinomycetales bacterium | reverse complement strand
TCTTGCCGTTGATGTTGTTATGTCTCGTTCATGCATTGCAACGCCCAAAATCTTGGGCATGGCCCGCGCTGGGTGGCGTCACGTTCTTCCTCATGAGCGGTATGAACGTCGCAGTCGTCCCGCTTTTTAGTTTGTTGGCAATTATCCCGTTGGTGGTTGCGCTGTGGCGCGATTACGGATTGACTACGCGGTCGGTCCTCGTAGTGCTTTCTCGCACGGCCTTGTTTGTCATCTTACTTTCGACCTATTGGCTCGTTCCTGCTCTTGTTGCTCTTGGAACGGGATCGCAGATTGTTGAGGGTTCAGAAACACTCGATGGTATTGCGAAAGTGTCATCACTGCCTGAAGTCCTGCGGGGACTTGGGCTGTGGCCGTTGTACGGAAGCAGTTCGATCGGCCCATGGGTTCCTGAACATGCGATCTATTTGACCAGCCCGTACATCGTGATCCTGACGATGCTTTGGCCAACCCTTGGCTTGCTGGGCTTGTTGTGGGCCAAGACTCGACTTCGCGCCTTCATCCTCGTTTCTGTCGTGATATCGACGATCGTCATGGTTGGTGTGTTTCCGGCCGAATCATCGCCGGCATCGCCGTTCGGCATGCTCCTTCGCGAAGTACTCTCGGTTCCGGCGCTCTCCGCTTTTCGCACGACCAACAAGATTGGCGCGGTTTTAGCGCTCGCGATCGCATTCGGAGCGACTGCTGTTGCGCTCTATTGGATTCCTCGTGGATGGAAGCTATTCCCACTACGCACCAACATTGCCGTCGTGATTTCAACCGTGTTCGTTGCTTGGACCTTGCCAGCATTCGTGGGCGGTCTCTATATTTCTCCTCTAGAGATTCCGTCTTATTGGGAAGAAGCAGCTGCGTCGATTGATAAGAGCGACCAGCCAGGAGCGGTCCTCGTACTTCCCGGTCAGGTGCGGCCTAACTATCGCTGGACGGAAGAACGTCCCGACGATGTCACGAACTCTCTATTAGACCGCCGCGCGGTCATCCCCGAGACAACGCCGAATGCGTCCCCTGCCGCAGTCAACTTCCTATCCGCGCTGGATTCTTCGTTTCAATCTGGAACTTCCGCTAGCGACGTGGTTTCGGGAATGGCGCGTTATCTAGGCGCCGGACAGGTCCTTCTACGACACGACGTAGTTTGGGAAGACACCGGCGGTGCGAGGCCGGCCGCGACGAGCCGGCAAGTGGGCAGCGATCCGGGGCTATTTGGTCGGGAGAACTTTGGTCAAGAGGGCCAAAACGTGCTGTCACCCGCCATGGAAGATCCATTCTTCTTTGGTGAGCAGTTTTTACCTCCACTCCAGGTTTATGACGTTCAAGGTTCCTACAAACCGGTTCGAGCGTTGCCGCTCGATCGAGGCCTGATCGTGGCCGGCGACGGTTTCGCTTTCCCACAAATGCTCTCGGCCAGCATGCTCAGTTCGGCACCGCTGGTACGTTACGCACAAGATGTCACGGCCAAGGATTTTGCTCTGGCCTTAGAACAATCTGAGCGCATGGTCTTGACGGACACAAATATGCGCCGCAATGTCATTAGCAATCGGCTCACCGCAGGGCACGGACAACTGCTGGCCCAAAACGAAAAGCTTGGTGCCACAAGGACTCTAGGCTCCAAAACGAACGATCAAACAGTTCGCGAAGACGAGATAATCGCCGTATCGACGACTAAGTCCGGCGGCGTATTCTTCGATCTTCCGTATGGTTCTGGTAATTTCGCATTCGATGGTGATTTGGCCACAGGTTGGCGTTTCGGTGACTTCGGCACCGGCCCCGGACAGTCGATAACTGCCACCTTCGACGAGTTGACTGCGATCGAATCTGTTCAGATTGCTCAAATGAAGATCGGCGAGGTCGTCATCAATGAGGTTGAGGTTTCTGCCGGCGGCAAGAAAGTCACTGCGAAACTCCCAGCGTCCGGAATCAAAAAAATTGATTTCGGGGGCGTTAAGTCCAAAAACCTCAAATTGAAGGTCAAGTCCACATCAGGTGATGGTTTCAACTTTGTCGGTATTTCCGAGATCAACGTCAACGGTTTGACCGCCGAACCCGTCGCTCGACTGCCTCTCACCTTCAGCGATAGGTGGGAAGCGCTCGACGCTGAGGGCCGTCGTTTGTTCGAACAGACACCGATGGACATTCTGATGAGTCGTGTCCTCAACACCGAATCCACCGGAGACGATAGCGAAACTCGTTTTGATCGCAGGTTCACTCTTCCCGATTCCCGCGATTTCACGGTGACCGGAGACGTGCGAGTACGCGGTTCAGTCGAAGGCGCCTATGACTCACTAGCAGGTCATTCGAACAGCGTTAGAGCGTCGTCAAGTGGCTTCTACTTCAACAATTCTCGCCTTCGAGCCTCGCGGGCAGTCGATGGTTCGGCTTCTACGGCTTGGGTGCCTGGCGGAGGTACACGCGATAGTTGGTGGCAAATCGAATCACCCGAACGAATGATTGACGGGGTGACGATCGTCCAAGAACGCCAGTCGGTAAC
>JAAZCT010000085.1 GCA_012513165.1 Actinomycetales bacterium | reverse complement strand
GTGTAACCCATGTCCGACATTTCTTTGATGTCTGCGCCTGCCGCGTACACCCGCTCGCCGCCGTAAATCACGACGGCCGCGATGTCGTCGCGTCGGTCGGCTTCGCGCGCGACCTCGATGAGTTCGCGTTGCAGCTGAGCATTCAAGGCGTTCATTTTTGGTCGGTTCAAGACAATGGTGCCGACGCCGTCAGCTACCTCAAGTTGTGCGAATTCAGTCATGGTGTTTCCTCCTAGAAATCTGGCCCCGAGCATAGGGCAATCACTGTTACTGGCTAGCGAGTGCCGTCAGCGCGGGTCCGCTTAGTCGGTGTGTGCGCCATTCAGCGAGGTCTACCGAACCGAGCGATTCGTAGAACTCGATCGAAGGCGTGTTCCAATCGAGCACCTGCCACTGCAGACGGGTGTAGCCGCGCTCCACACAAATCCGGGCCAGCAACTGCAGGCTGGCTTTGCCGATTCCTCGACCGCGATGTTCGGGCGTCACGTACAGATCTTCCAGATAGATTCCGTGAACCCCATCCCAGGTGGAGAAGTTCAAGAACCAGATACAGATTCCGGCGATAACGCCGTTCACTTCCGCCACATGCCCAAACACGGCCGGGTTTTCACCAAACAACCGATCGTGCAATTGCTCGGCTGTCAGGTGACACTGTTCAGGCGCACGCTCATAGTCGGCGAGCTCGTGCACGAGTGCCACCATCGCCGCAACGTCATCAGGTCGCGCTTCTCTTAGGTTCACTCGGCCATTGCATCACGCCACGGCCGGCGTGCGCGATGTAGCCTCAACTGTGTGAGCCAGATCCTGCGCGATGACAAACTCGACCTGCGGCCGACCTCCGGCTCGGAACAGTTCATCGGTTTCGCGGTTTTCTTTGACGCCGAACGCGTCGGAACGATCGTCCTCGTGCCAGCGCCCGGTAAGCACGGCAAACATGAGGGTTCGGTGCGCTGGAACCTTTCCGAGGGCCCCGGCCAAGCACTTGCGGCCAAGATCCTCACGATGGCGATCGATTACGCCTTTGCCGAGTTGAACTGGACGCGCATCGAAACGCGTATCGAGGAGGGAAACGACGCCGATTGGCGGGCGGCCTCACTCTCGGGGATGCGCAAGGAAGGGGTCTTGCGCCAACCCGAACCCAAACCGACCCAGATGTTGTTGGCTCGCGTATCAACCGATCCTCCCGTACTCAGCAAGCAGGGCTTCGTGGCCATTCTGAACGCGGGCCTCCCCCGCAAACGCGTAATTGCCCAAGGTTTGTTGCGCAATGAACTCGGCGAGTATTTGCTTTGCGAACTGACGTACAAGAACGAGTGGGATCTGCCGGGCGGCGTGATCGAGAACGGGGAGGCACCCGGCGTGGGCCTGACCCGTGAACTCGAGGAAGAGTTGGGCGTCACGTTGCCGGCTGGCGAACTCGTGACCATGAACTGGCTGCCAGCGTGGCGCGCATGGGACGACGCGTGCCTGTTCGTATTCGAGCTCGGCACCGTTCACAACGGACTGGTCGAGTCGATGAGGCTCCAAGAAAGCGAGATCGCGGCCGTGCACTGGTGCGATCTCGCACGAGCGAGACTTCACGCCACGGGGGCCACGATTGAACTGCTCGAGGCGCTTGAGGCGGGGCCGCTTCCGCCTTACCGCGAAGCGCCCGTCCAGCCCGAATGAGACCCGCGCTATCAATCCCGACTCAGAACAACGCTGCTGCCAAGGAACGACGAGCAGTAGCCACGCGGGGGTCGCTGATGCCCACCACTACGAATAGTTCGAGCAAGTGATCGCGGACGCGGTCCTTTTCGTCGGTGCGTTTCAGTAAATCAACGAGACGCAAGAACGCGTCTTCAATGTGTCCGCCGTTGATGTCCAGATCGGCCACGAGCAGTTGTGCATCAACGTCGTCCGGATTGTCTGCTGCGTTGGCGCGAGCCTGGTTGAGGTCAGCGTTGGCGGTGCGGGAGAAGAGTTTGACCCCAGCAAGGCGCTCTGCGATTTCAGCGTCGGCCGGGTATTGAACCTTGAGCTTTTCGTATTCGGCGATTGCTGTGGCAACGTCACCTGCTGCATAGGCCTCGTCAGCCGCCGCGAAGCGCGGATCTGCTGCTGGCTCTGGTTCTTCTTCGGGAGCAGCGCCGGTGGGTGCCACACGCCCGGTCAGGCCGTTTTCTTGCGCGAGTCGAACCAGTTCGTCGAAGTAGCGTTTCACTTCTTCGGCCGGAACGACTCCCTGAAACAAGGGCACCGGGCGGCCTTGAACGAGGCCCATCACCACGGGCACTGATTGAACTTGCAGCGCTTGAGCGATGTTTGGCTGCGAATCGACATCCACGCGCGCCACCTGCAGTGCGCCTTGGTACTCGGTGGTGGCTTTCGAAAGCACCGCATTGAACTTGGCGCTCTGCGGCGAACGCGAAGACCACACGCGGAGGACCACCAGCGGAGTCATCGTCGATTCGACGAGGGCTGGGAAGTTCTCTTCGGTGACGTCGACGACGTAGACGCCTTCAGGGTCTTGCGTTGCAGGCGCTTGAGC
>JAAZCT010000084.1 GCA_012513165.1 Actinomycetales bacterium | reverse complement strand
CGAAGTATTCATCGCCCTCACACAAAAGTGAGTACTGGTCGAAGACCGCGACGTCGTTCTGTTCGGACCACTCCGCGACAACCGAGTTAATATGTTTAGTCGTTTCGAATTCGTTCGATCGAGTAATCGACGGGACCTGCCCGAAGTCTGGTCGGTCATGGCAAGCCAAGTTCACGATGGCAACCTTGCTTGCACCAGCTTTTACTGCCTCGTCGTAGAACTCCTGCATAATCCCCTCAAGCACCTTGTCGTGTTCGGGGCTTCCGGGACTCGCAGGCTTGCCGTCGACCAAGAAATCGCTGAACAAACGCGTGTGCAGGAACAGCACCACCACCGGGTCATTTCGCAAGGAGACCGCTGCTGCCCAGCGCTTGCGGAACTCGATACATTCTTCGGTATCCGGGCTGACACCCTCGGGACGAACTTCGTCGCGATCGTAGGTCGTGCAGCCGAGAGAAGCCGCTGAATAGGTGTAAAGATCTGGAGTCTTATCCAGTTCTCCTCGTTCGACGAGCCCAAGCACCGTTGATGCCCCGACCACTACCACTGTTTTGAATTCAGTATCTTTCGGCAGTTCGGCGCGAGTGAGCCCGTAAGTACCATCAGCTGGCAGTCGCACCACGATACTTCGGCGATCTGAAGACCCTTCGGTGACATACAAAAGCCCCGATCCCACGATGACGCCGAGCACGCTCACGATGGCGAGGGCGGGCCCCGCCTTCGGGAAACCCTTGATATAGGCGCGCAAGCCTTTTTGGTGAATCGGACGTTCCACCAGCCGGTGGCTCAGCGTGGAGATCACGATCGTGAGCACGACAGCAGCAACTTGACGTTTCCATTCATCGGCATCAGGCATTATCCAAATGAGGTAAACGATGATCGGCCAGTGCCAAATGTAGAGCGAGTACGACTGGTCGCCGACCACCATCAGTGGTTTGTTCGCGAGCAGCTTCGTCATGATGTTCGGTAGCGGGGACGTCGCGGCCACAATCATGAACAACGTCAACAGGCCGATGACGAGCAGACCGCCCTGGAATAGCCACGGTGAAAACTCATTGACCGTGAACATCCAATAGACGATGACGAGCAATGAGCCCAAGCCCAGCCAGCCGATGAACGACTCCGCAGAACGGTTCCAGCCGCGCGGTCCAGCAGACGGACCATCGGCGGCTCGCCGGGTTCGTTGGTGCAGCCAAATCGCACCAATCACGCCGACAAGCAATTCAACCAAACGCGTGTCGGTGCCGAAGTAGACGCGGCTGGGATCGGTGCCGGGAACGTACAGGTCCAGCATCCGCCAGAACGACAGAGCCCCAATAGCAGAGAACACGATGATGATGGTTTTCCAGTTGCGCGCTCGTGCGAACAGGAAAATCAACAGCAGCGGGAAAATGAAATAGAACTGCTCTTGCACGCCCAGAGACCACGTATGGCGGATCGGCGACGGAACCGAGACTTTCGCGAAATACGATTCGTTCGCGAGAATCAGGCGCCAGTTCGACACTTGAAACAGCGAAGACATGACGTCAATCGCCACATCCTTGCGGCGCCCGGCGGACTCATAAATATTGGCGGCCGTAAGAATCGCCAACAACATCAAGATGAGGCCGGGGACCAAACGGCGAGCGCGGCGCACCAAAAAGCGCTTGTAGTCGATCGCCGCATTGCGCTCTTGCTCGCGCAGCAACATCGCGCAGATCAAAAATCCTGAAAGTACGAAAAAGATATCGACACCGAGCCAACCGCCGGTGAACGGGTCTGGCACAACGTGTTACGCCATGACCGCGATCACTGCCAGTCCACGCAAGCCATCGAGTGCGCCGTTTCGGCTGCCTCGTGTGGCCGCTAGCATCTCGCCATTCTTACCCTGCCCGCGCTGAGACAAGTTGACGGCTTGTGCGTTGCTCGTCGAGCCTTTGGTGGCCGTTTTGGGTTTCCCCGCGGAGGTCACAATTGGTCCTTCTGGGCGTTGCCGCCACATTCAAGTAGACGTCGAGATTCTCGGTAAGTATGCCACGTCACACCGAGTCGAAAACAGTGAACTTGCAACACTGCACAAATTTGCAGTGTCTGCAAGCAGTCGGCGGAGCACTTCACTGCTGCGATAACAGTGTTATGCCACGTAGAGTGTGGCGACCGCAAACTTTCAGGGGAGGCAATGTGACGACTGACGTACTACTGCTTCTCGCGGGTCTGGCCGTGCTCGTGTTCGGCGCCGAGGTACTCGTCCGTAGCGGCACGAACCTCGCGGCGCGGCTGGGAATTTCGCCGCTGACGATTGGCTTGACGGTCGTGGCGATCGGCACGAGCATGCCGGAACTCGCTGTCGGGATCGACGCCGCAGCACGCGGAAACCCCGGCCTGGCCGTCGGCAATATCGTCGGCACAAACCTCGTCAATATTTTGCTGATCCTCGGATTGAGCGCCTTGATCGCCCCGATCCCGATCGCGCGACGCACCCTCTATTTCGATCTGCCCCTGATGACTGTTTCGGCGCTTGCTGTCTATTTCCTAGGCCGTGGCGAAATGCTCAGCACGCGAGACGCGTGGCTGCTGTTACTGATTGGCGTGTTGTATACCGTCGGCGTTGTCATCCTCGGGCGCCGCGAACAGAACGGCTCGGCCAAATCAACGCTTGCGACTGAGTCTGAGTCCAGCAGCACTCCCACGCGATCAGCGTTCAAAGACGTCAGCCTGTTGCTTGGCAGCTTGATCGTGATCGTGATCGGCGCAGACCTGCTGGTCCGCGGGTCAGTTTCGATTGCTGCGAACTTGGGCGTGAGCGACGTGGTGATCGGCCTGACGATCGTGGCGATCGGCACTTCAGCCCCGGAACTCGTCACCACGCTGGTCGCGACGTTCCGCGGCCAACGAGACATCGCAATCGGAAACCTGATCGGATCCAGCGTCTACAACATCGCGTTTGTTCTAGCCATCACCACGATCGTGGTTCCGGGCGATATGCCAGTTCCCGCAGCGATCCGGATCGACTTGGCGATCGTCGCGCTGGTGTCGCTCGCGTGTATTCCCGTGTTCCTCACTCACAAGACCGTCACCCGGATCGAGGGCGCGCTGTTCGTGCGCGCCTATTGCGCGTATCTCGGTTGGCTCATCGCCACCCGCACCTGAGCGCGATTCAGGCCGTTCAGACTCCGAGTCCGGCAACCTCGCCGATCACGATGATCGCGGGTGGGCGAATAGCGTGCGTTTCGATGGCTTCGCCTAGTTCTCCCAGCGTGGTGCGCACCGTGCGCTGGGTGGGCAGCGATCCGTCGGTCGTCACCGCGACGGGAGTACTCGCAGCCCGACCGCCAGCGATCAGTGACTCCGCGATTGCTTGCGCGTTCTTGACGGCCATGAGCAAAACGAGCGTTCCGCGCAGGCGTGCGAGCGCGTCCCACTCGATCAGGCTGGTGGGGTGCCCAGGCGGCACGTGCCCCGAGACGACGGTGAACTCGTGCACCACGCCCCGGTTCGTGACCGGAATGCCTGCCAGCGCCGGCACTGAAACGGGCGACGTCAAACCCGGGATGACTCGCACCGAGATTCCCGCTTCGTTGAGGGCTACCAGCTCTTCGAAACCGCGCCCGAAAACGAACCCGTCTCCGCCTTTAAGGCGCACCACACGCTTGCCGGCGCGGGCGTGTTCGATCAAGAGTTCGTTGATGCGTTCTTGCGGGGTGGTTTTGCCGTGCGGATGCGTGGCGACGTCGATGACCTCGATGTGATCGGGTAGTTCGGACAGCAGATCCACCGGACCGAGGTGGTCGACCAGCACCACGTCTGCGCTAAACAGCGCCTTCAAGCCGGCGACCGTGATCAGTTCGGGATCCCCCGGGCCTCCACCGACGAGCGTGACCGAAGCGGCCGAGGCATCAGCTGACGCGGGATCGAAGGTGAGTCCAAGCATGGGTCTCATTTTGCCTGCTGTGGCTCGGGCTCACTCTGGGTGACCAGCACGTGGGCACGTCGTGGTGCTGAAACCGGGCTAGACGCCGAGTTCTGAGAGCAGCGCCACGTCACGAAGGATCGCCACGCCGCTGCGCAACACCGGCACCGCGGCCACCGCGCCGGAGCCTTCCCCGAGCCGCATTCCGAGATCAAGCAGCGGTTCGAGTCCGAGCGCGGCCAACGCGAGCGATTGGGCCCGCTCGGTGGACCGGTGGCCTGCCAGGAACCAGGCCGCCGCGCCCGGAGCGATGCGTTCTGCCAACAAAGCACACGCTGCGCTCATGAGCCCGTCGAGCAGCACCGGAATCCCAGAGCGTGCGGCCGTGACGAGGTAGCCGGTCGTCGCGGCGAGGTCGGCGCTCGAGACCGCTTGCAACACCTGCATCGGGTCCTCGCACCGATCCCCAATACGCGCCAGTGCCTGATCGATGACGTCGATCTTTGCAGCTAAGCCCGCGTCATCGATGCCCGTTCCGCGGCCCGCCACCTCAGCGCCACTCAAGCCGAGCGTTGCCGCGATCATGGTCGCTGCGGGCGTGGTGTTGCCGATGCCCATATCGCCACTGAGCAGCAGTTGTGCTCCGGCAGCGATCTCCTGGCGG
>JAAZCT010000083.1 GCA_012513165.1 Actinomycetales bacterium | reverse complement strand
TCGCCAATCTCCGCCTCTACGCTCGCCACGGCTACCACGAGACCGGGAGAACATCAGTCGGCGACTACCAACTCGTCCACCTCGCCAAGACCCTCCGATAGACTGGAACCGCGCACACGCGCACAATCACGGGTGAGTGCGTTTGGGGCACCTCGGCTACGCCGTCACTGGGCACGGCGCGCAAGGCATGACCGTCGACACTGCGCACACGGTGCTCTCCGACGAGATGGACGCTGCCGGTGCCTATGTCGGCATGACCCGCGGCCGCACCGCGAACGTGCTGCACGTCGTTGCCGTCGACGAGCAAGATGCCCGCGAACAGTTCATCGACGCATTCGCACGCGATAGCGCAGACCGCGGCCTCGCCGAAGCCCGAAAACAGGTCGAACGCGACATGCACGGCATCATCGCCGGCAACGCGGCGACCGTAGCCGCCGAAGTCGACCAGCTTATCCACGACGCGGCGAAAGCCGACCGGCAGACAGCCGTCTGGGACGATGCCGCCTCCCAGTTCGCCCGGCTGCGCGAGCAGCATGCCGCCGAGCTACACCAGCTCGAACAAGCAGTGGAAACGACGCAGGCCACCGCACAACAGCTACACGCCCAAGTGATCGCCCCGCTTCGCGCCGAAGCTCAGACCGACGGGGCCGAGATCGCAGCGCTGCGCGAGCGCGCGACGCAGGCGCAACAGGAAGCGCGCAGCGCCGGCCGATTCAGTCGCCGGCGGGCCGAGCGCGACACCCAAACCGCCACAAGCGAGTGGGAACAGGCACGCGACCGCGCCACGCAACGCTGGGGCAGCGCCCCATGGGGTGCTGGCGAGGTCGAGAGCTGGGCCGAGCGCGTCAGCCAGCAGCGCGCCGGCCAAGACCCCCAGGTGCGCGACGCGAGCAAAGCCTCTACCGTTGCGAAGATCGAGCTGAACCCCGCTCACAAACGACACCCGCTCGAAGCGCAAGGCCTTGCCCGCCGAGTGTTCCGCAACGATCCCGCTGCGCAGTTCCTCACGGCCGAGAGCGGGGAGCGCCGTGCCGCGCAGAACACGGAACGGTGGCGGGGTCGAGCTACCGACTTGCGCGCCGAAGCCGTCGAGCTGCGCCAGCTTCCCACCGACCAGGCGGCCGAGCGGGTGCAGGCGAAGCACCAGCCGCAGCTGAGCACGCGGCACGCGAAAAGCAGCTCGCACGCGAACGCGCCGAACGACTCCGCAAGCAAGACCCCTATCGCTCACCAACCCAGCACCAGCCAGGCCCATCGCGCGGCCCGAGTCTTGGACTGTAAAAACCCTTACTTCCAAGGGCGATGTAACGTTCTCTGCCGCTCAGACATATAGGAGGTGTGAAGCCACATCCGGGTTCACGCTACCGACGCACTCTGTGCGTCTGAATCGATAAGGATCAAGCTATGAAACGTCGCATCGTTCCATCCCTCATTCTCACTTCAGCGCTGACGCTGGGGGCCCTCGGCGTGCAGCCCGCTTTCGCGGAGGAGAACGACGAGGCTGCTGTCATCGAGCAGACCATTCAGGAAGCGGAAGCTTTCGACGCGGCTCTGCTCGCTGAAGACCTTGGCGTGACCGAGGACGTAGCCGACCAGTGGTTCGAAGGCGAAGACGAGTTCCTCGCCGCTCTCGACTACGCACTCGAAGCCGTTGGCGATCAGTACTTCTCGTCAGCATGGACGCCTGAGAACGAGGCCACCACCGGTCACAAGGCGTGGGTGTCATTCAAGGGTGGGGTGCCCGCAGACGTCACCGATCGTTTTGCGGCCCTTACCTTCTCCGTTGACGTGCGTCTCGACGCCGAGCACACCGAAGCCGAGTTGGAAGACATCCGCGAAGAGCTGATGACCGAGCTGTACGCGGCGGCCGAGCTTGACGGCCTGACCGGAGACTTCACTGACGAAGGTGGTATCGAGATCGAATACACCCTGGCAGATACCGAAAGCGACCCCGCCGAGTTCGAGGCGCTGCTTGAGACGTTCATGGATGAAACCCCCGTCGCGGTCGAGGCCGAAGAAGTCGAAGACATCGAGCCAGTCGAAGAGGTCGTCCGTGGCGGCACCAGCATCAAGAGCTGCACGCTCGGCTTCACCGTCACCAAGAGCAGCACCCGTGGTGCGCTGACGGCAGGCCACTGCCCCAACAGCGCCGGTAAGCCGACCGGCAGCAGCGCCTCCCTCGCATTCAAGGCTCAGCACATCGGAGCCTCGGGCGATATCCAGTGGCACTCCACCTCTGATTCGATCCGCAACCAGATCCGCATTACGTCGTCCGGGGTTACCCGCTCGATTACTAGCCGCGGCACTGGCGCGAATGGTTCCTCCGTCTGCAACTACGGCAAGACCCGCAGCAGCAGCTCGTGCACCACCATCAGGAGGGCCAACCACGCCTTCATCAACAAGGATGGAAAGCATGTGAAGCAGATGG
>JAAZCT010000082.1 GCA_012513165.1 Actinomycetales bacterium | reverse complement strand
GTCCACGCTGATGACTGCCGGAATCCGCGAGATTTAGATCATCACCACAGAACACGACGCGGACCAGTTCCAGCGCCTCTTGGGCGACGGCAGCCAGTTCGGCGTGGAGTTCACGTGGGCCACTCAGCCCTCCCCCGATGGGCTCGCGCAAGCGTTCACGATCGGCGCCGCCCACATCGGCGACCAGAGCGTCGCCCTCGTTTTGGGCGACAACATCTTCTACGGCACCGGCCTGGGTTCGCAGCTGCGCCGCTTCGAGGGCATCGACGGCGCTGCCGTGTTCGGCTACCAAGTGGCCGACCCCACCGCATATGGCGTGGTCGAGTTCGACGAGAACGGGACCGCGATCTCCCTGGAAGAAAAGCCCGCCAACCCGAAAAGCGATTTCGCGGTTCCGGGTCTGTACTTCTACGACAACTCCGTGGTGGAGCGGGCGCACAACCTCAAGCCGTCGGCTCGCGGCGAACTCGAAATCACCGATCTGAACCGGCTGTACCTCGACGAGGGGAAACTCCACGTGGAGGTGTTGCCTCGCGGAACGGCTTGGCTCGATACCGGCACCTTCGACGATCTAGCCGACGCAACCTCGTTCGTACGCACCGTGGAGAAACGCCAAGGCTTGAAGATCGCCTGCCCCGAAGAGATCGCGTGGCGCCAAGGGTGGCTCAGCGACGAAGAACTGCTCATGTTGGCCAAACCCCTCGCGAAGAGCGGTTACGGCGCCTACCTCGAACGACTCGTCACCCACCAGCACTAAGGGTCAGCCGGCGGCCGAGTTTTCTCGCTGCCACCAGACGGTCGCCTGTTCGCGTTCAGCTTCAGGCAGCGCCGTCCAGACGATGGCGCGATGCTGATCGAAGCCCCACCAGCCATCAGGCGTGTCGAGAGGCAGCTGTGCAAACGGGACGGGCGCATCGTCTGGCAGCGCCGGCACGGGCTGACTTTTGGGGCCGAGCCTCGACCAGCGAGCCGGCTCGGTTGCGGTCCATTCCCAACCAGCCGCCTGTTGCGGCCAGGCTGCAGACCCGGCCGGATCGATGAGCGACAGCGTCGTGCTGGCGGTTCGCCCGAGGTGCGACACCTCGATGCGCACCGTGAGCTCTGCGTTTGGGTCATCGAGCAGTGCCACATCGGGCCATTCGAAGCGGGTGCTCCAGATGCTGCGTTCGTTGCTGGCGCGAGTGGTGCGAGTGCGGTGGCCGGCCATCGCGTCAACCCGCCGCAAAGCGAGCTCGCCCATCTCGCGATCCCCCGCATAGAGCCACGCCCGCGCTTCGGGCTGCCCCGTGTCGAGGTGGCGCAAGTAAGCCATGAACTCGAGATTAACGCCGGCTTCGTCGAGCACGACCCGCAACGCGCGAGCATCCGCCGGCGTCTGCCGTTCGCTCAACACGAACGCAGAACGCTCGATACTTTCATCGTCGAAGAACGGGAGTTTCAGGGCTGGCCCCTCATGTAACTGCACGAACGGGTGCTTCGCCAACTCGATGCCACCGGCGTCGATGAACGTGGCCACATCCGATTCACGGCCGGCAACCACCAGCGACTCCATGACCTTTGCCTCGGCGGGCGTCTCGCGAAGCCAGGCCTCCGTGCTGACGTTCGGCCACAAGAATCGAATCCCCTTGAAAAGCTCATCGGCATAACCCGGATCGTCCACCTTCGCGAGGGCCCGCAAGTACCGGGGAATATCGTTCGCGAGGAGCTGGCGCGAGCGTTCGGCCACCGCGCCCTCGACAGCAGCCAGATGTCCCAGCGAGTGGTGGACCGCTTTGAAGAAATGCGACATGGAATGCCCTGTTGCTTCGTTCGATCTCGATCCCCCACGCAACCGCCACAAGTAGGCTTCGACCGCGACTACGTCGATGGACCGGGCTGACGCGAAAGCGATCGCGAGGACTTCTTGGTCTTCATACAGAACGCCCGGCCGGAATGCGAGTCCCGCCTCATCCCAGAATGCGCGCCGGTACACCTTCGACGCAGCGATCGTATGGACCATCGCTTCGAGGCAGTCTGCTGGAGCCACCGTCCGGGTTCCGGCCGCAAACAGGTGGTCAATCCACCCAGGCGGATCACTCAAGCCTTTGTTCGAGAATTGGCGATAGGGCAACGGCGCCCAATCGGAACCGGATGACTCGAGCGATTCGACCGCGGCGGCAAACCCATCGACGGTGACGATGTCGTCTGCATCCACGAACGTGATGTAGCGACCTCGCGAGCGTTCGATTCCTGTCATCCGGGCCGCACTTGAACCACCATTTGGGCGTGTCAGAAGTCGGATTCTCGGATCGGCTTTCGCGTGCTTCTTCGTGATCTGCGCGCTTCGATCGGGTGAGCCATCATCCACCACGACAACCTCGATATCACTCAGCCGCTGGGCCCGCAGCGAGTTCAAGCACTCGTCCAGGAACTTCTCGGCTTTGTACGCCGGAATGATCACGCTCAGCAGCGGTGCATCGTGCGGGACTTCTTTGCGGCCCCAACCGAAAGGCTTCACTCGCGCTCTCCCATCAGCAATGCGTCCACCACTCGTTCGGCCGCGTGACCGTCGTGGTTGGCGTTGAACCTGCGGTTGAAGGACTCCACCGCTCCGCCAAATTCTTGCCGAAGAGCGTGCGGAACTCGAACCAACCGCGCCACCTGCGAACTGTCTCGCACGATGGGGCCGGGCGCTGACTCTTCAAAATCGAACAAAAACCCGCGCAGACGGCCTTCGTACTCGTCGAGGTCCGGCACGAAGAAAACCATCGGCACATTCGCCAAGGCCACTTCAAATCGCAAGGACGAATAGTCCAAAATCGCCACGTCGCTGGCGAGAATGAGGTCGTTGATTTCTGGGTAGTCCGTCACGTTGAGCACGCCTGCGGCCGCCAAGCGCTCCTGTTGGGATCTGGCCACCGAGTGGTGGGACCGCTGCAAGATCACGTGCCCGTCGCCCAACTCTTCGGCAAGCGCAGCCACGTCGAGGAAGCTGGGGTCGGTCGCAGTGTTGTTCCCTTGCGACTGGTCCTCGCGCCAGGTCGTCGCATGCAGAACCGCAATGTGGTCGGGCGCGATGCCTAGACGTTCGCGCACCGCTTGCCGTCGCTCTTGGGCGTCTGCGGCCAACAGCGGATCGGTTCGCGGAAGTCCGACCGACAAAATCTGACCTTGGTAGAAATAGTTGTCTCGGTACCACTTGTCTGCGGCGGCGTCCGGAGTCAGGATGATCGACCAAAAGTCTGAGCGCCGGATGGTTGACTCCCAGCGCACCCGGAACTCTGGCCAGTGTTTGGTTTCGCGCCAGAACTTGGCGCCCATGCTCTTGAACGGCTGGCCGTGGAATGTCTGCAGGTAGCGCTGTCCCGGACGTAGAACCGTGTATTCGCCGACCTCAGTGTTCTTGATGATCCAGCCGGCCGTAGCGAGGATCTCGTACCAGCGGGCCGACCCGGCCACGAGTGGAATCGCGCCTTCGGGGACCGCTACCGAGTGGTCGCTGACACCCCAGTAGGCGGTGAGGTTCGGGATGCGTCGACGCATTTCGTGGAAGATCGGGACTTGACTGTCGGTGGCTACTTCCGCCCAAAAGCACTGGAACAGCGCAACGGAGTCGTCGACGGGCAGGTCGAGTTCTTGATATTGACTGCGCAGTTTGCGCTGCCCATACATCGTGTTTTCTTCGGCGGTGCGAGGCTTCACCAGACGCAAGGCGACTGCGCCACCGTCGGTCACGAAGGTGTGCGCCGAGAGGTGGCCCGCGCGTAGGT
>JAAZCT010000081.1 GCA_012513165.1 Actinomycetales bacterium | reverse complement strand
CGGTTTCTGCCTCTACCAGTTCTCCGGGCGCTTCACCGCGCATTTTTTCCGCATCGATCGCTGACTGCAGAATAACCACCGCTGCGGCCTGATCGATGACAGAACGTGAGTTTTTCGTATTCCGGCCACTGGCATGCAACTGCCCTTGTGCCGTAATTGTTGACATTCGTTCGTCAACTAACCGTACCGAGATTGGTGAAATCTTTCGCTTAAGTTCCCGCGCGAACTCGCGCACTTTCTTCGCGGCGGGACCTTCTCGACCTGAAAGCCCGACTGGCAAACCCAACACGCATTCGATCACTTCATATTCCGTAACCAACTCGGCTAGTCGTCCGATCGCGCCTGGCCCAGCCTTCACGGTTTCCACGGGCGTGGCGATCATGCCCGAAGGGTCACAACTAGCCACACCGATGCGGGCATCTCCCACATCGACGCCAAGCCGACGGCCAAATCTCACAGGCTCGCCGTGATCGCCGCGAAAGCAGCGTCGATCCCAGCAACATTCGTGCCGCCGCCTTGAGCAACATCTACTTTGCCGCCACCGCGTCCGTCGATGTGAGCGCCCGCGAGCTTCATGAACTCGTTGGCAGACAATCCTCGTTCAATGGCTTCTGGGCTGAGCGCGATCACGGCGCTGGCCTTGTCATCTGCCGTTCCGACAACGACTACCACTGCAGGACGGCCTTGTAGGCGCCCGCGGATATCGAGTGCGAGGGTGCGCACATCTCCTCCACCAACACCTTCAGCCCGGTGGGTCACCAGTGAAATGCCATTAATTTCACTGGCCTTGGAGGCAATATCTCCAGCCTGAGCCAAGAGTTGACCGGCTTTGAACGTGTCGAGCTCCTTTTCGGTGGCTTTGAGCCTAGCCATGAGTTCTTCGACCTTGGACGGGACGTCTTGAGGCGAGGACTTGAACACGTCAGTAAGTTGGCGCACCACGTCTCGTTCGCGCGCCAAGTATTGGAATCCTTCGATGCCGACCAAGGCTTCGATACGCCGGTTGCCGGCTCCAACGGAGGAATCGGAAGTCAGGACTACGGTGCCAATCTGTGATGAGCGTTCCACGTGCGTGCCGCCGCAGAGTTCACGCGACCAGGGGCCACCGATCTCAACGACGCGTACGTCCTCACCGTAGGTTTCACCGAAGAGCGCCAGAGCACCAAACTCGCGCGCTTCTGGCAACGACATCGTTTGCGCTGTGACTGCGAGGTCTGCGCGCAACGCCCGGTTCGAGGCCTCCTCAACGAGGTGGAATTGTTCAGCGTCGAGGCCGCTCTTCCATCCAAAGTCCAAGCGTAGATAGCCCGGACGGTTGTATGAGCCGGCCTGGAGTGCCGTGGGGCCAAGCACTTCGCGCAAGGCTGCGTGCACCACGTGGGTGCCGGAGTGCGCTTGGCGTGCGCCGAGTCGCCAGTCCGGATCGACCTTCGCGTGAACGCTCGTGTTGAGTGCGAGTTCTCCGCTCAGCACCCGGACTTGATGCACTACAAGACCGCGTATTGGGCGCTGCACATCGAGCACTTCTGCCGTGCCGCCATCAAATTCAAGCGTTCCGGCGTCAGCGTTCTGTCCGCCAGATTCGGCATAGAACGGGGTACGACTCAACACGACTTCACCGATGGCTCCTGCAGCAAGCACAGGTGTAGTTACGCCCTCTTTCAAGAGCGCTTGTACGGTGCCTTCAGCGTTAAGACCCTCATAGGCGAGCCAGTCGGTGGGCCCGAACGCGTCAAGCGCTTCGCGATACACGGCGGTGTCTGCGTGAGAGCCCTTCTTGGATTTCGCGTCAGCCTTGGCCCGGGCGCGCTGTTCGGCCATGAGTTCGGTGAAACCGTCTTTGTCGACCTGCAGGCCCTGCTCGGATGCCATCTCCAAGGTCAGATCGATCGGGAAACCGTACGTGTCGTGCAAGGTGAACGCATCTGACCGCGAAAGCACGGACTTGCCGGCATTCTTCGT
>JAAZCT010000080.1 GCA_012513165.1 Actinomycetales bacterium | reverse complement strand
GGCGAGATCGGACTGGTCCCGCCCGCCGAGTTCGAGACCAACCACTGGGCCACCATCACGTCCGAGCGTTACCATGAAACACCTGTCCCGACCGGGACACGTTCCAACTAACCGAGCCTCCACAAAACCCGGGGCGATTCAGCTCATTCTTATGGCCGCACATTTTGGCGGCCAAGAGTTGTTCCCGGGCGCGTGGCTAGGGATTAACTTCTTCCTCGTTTTTTCAGGATTCATCATCGTCTATTTAATGATGGTCGAGAAAAACCAGACTGGCACTGTCAACATCATTCGGTTCTATCGCCGGCGCGCCAAACGGCTACTTCCGGGATTGTTCGTGTTGCTGACTGTGCTCGGAATCTGGGCACTGCTATTTGCAGAAGACTATGTGCGTAGAGGCATGAAGGGCGACATACTCGCCACCCTCGGCTACGTCATGAACTGGCGTTTGATCCTGACATCCGACGACTATTTCGTTCAGTTCGGTACGCCGTCGTTCTTGCGGCACGCCTGGACACTTGCTGTAGAAGAACAGTTCTATTTGGTTGCGCCATTTATAGTTCTGGCCGTTTTTCGATGGGTTCCCACCCGGTGGAAGCGCGTGGCGCTCATGCTCGGATTCGCGACAGTCTCAGCAGTGTTGGCAGCTAACGTAGGCGTTGGAGATGCCAACGCTCAAGCGCATGCTTATTACGGAACCGATACCCGAGCGCAGGCAATCTTCATCGGAGTGGCGTTTGCCTTCCTCTTAGGCCCAGATAATCAAGGTCGGGTCCCTCGTCGCCCGAGAGGGCCGATCATCATGGCGTTGGCTTGGGCCACCGTGATCTTTAGCGTCTGGTGTTACACGTGGGTATCGCCGTGGGACCCTTGGGTATTCGAGAAAGGCGGCATCTTCTTAATCAGCTTGGCGCTCCTGCCAGGCTTTATTGCTTGCATGGACGAGCAAGGCAACCTCATCAAGAAGATATTTTCGAACAAGTTCTTCGTACTGCTTGGTCTGATGACTTACGGGCTTTATCTCTGGCATTGGCCCATTCAGATTTGGTTGAATCTCTATCTTCCTGATCTCACCGGTTGGGCTTTGTTCTTTGTGGGTTCGGTTTTAACAATCGTGGTCGCTTTCATCAGTTTCCGTTTCCTCGAGGTTCCGATCATCCTCGGTGGACTCGATAAATTCACGGGAAGCAAAGCGCGCTCACGGCGTCTGATTACTATCAGCATGATCGTCATCATCAGTTTGGCGTTTGTTGTCGGGCGCGTGCCAAGTCTCAGCTCTCAATTTGCGTCCGGAAACGCTCCAACGCTTGTGCCGGATCAGCCTGTCTACGAAGCGGGGAACGAAAAGATCAACGTCGCCGTGTACGGCGATTCGACTGCGCTTTACCTCGCGACGGCGTTTGAGCCGGAGTTCTATCCGGATATGACCGTCGTGCCGCTGGCTGTGCCTGGTTGTGACCTCATGCGTCTGCCCATCGACTGGAGTCCCACCAAAAAGGGCGATCCGTTGCCAGAATGCCTTGAAAGTCGCGAAAAGTTAACTGAGAACCTGATCAAGAATGCCACAGACGTACTGGTTCTCAACGTGGGAACTTTGGCGCCCTTGAGCCACGTGACCCCCGAAGGGAACCTGACGATTCTGGATCCAGCGTATGAAAAGTATGTCGTCGCCGAGCTCGACGATATCCGAGCCAGCGCTGAGGCCGCAGGAGTTAAGCAAATTCAAATCAGTACCTTGCCTTGCCGAGATACTGACTTGGACTATATTCGAGAAAATCCGGCGGCCGCCGAACTCGCTTCGACACCAGACGAAATCAACCAGGTCTTCACTCGGTGGGCAGAAACCCACGCTATTCCAGTGTTGGACTTGCACTACATGTTGGGTTGTGAAACGGGTTATGTCCGCAAAATTAGGGGCGTAAAACTCTATTCCGACCAACTACATTTTTCCGAATACGGCGCCCAAATGATTTGGACCTGGCTGGCTCCGGCCATTCGTGAGAATTTTCAGGCAGTAACCGAGTAGGGTTTCTGAGGCTATAGAAAGGCACTCATGGACACCAACGCATTTTTCGAACAAGCTCCAGACCACTTCCACGGCGATCCGGCACATACCGAGCCGATCGATCCGTGGTGGGATGAGCTCAAGGCTGATGTCACTGGCTTCACGTCGTCGAACGAACTCGCCATGCTCAACCTTGCAGCAAAACTGCTCCCCGAAGACGAGGCATATCTCGAAATCGGCACGTTCAAGGGCCGTTCGATGTGCGCCACAGTTCGCGGTAACGAATCAAAAACTTTCTATGCCATGGAGAACTTTCTCGAGTTCGGAATGGCCGGTATCGAAGCCCGCACAGAACTGATGCAGAACCTTGAGAAGTACGCAGTTGATGCGGACGTGCGACTCCTCGAAGGCGATTGCTTCAAGCTCATGGCTGATCCGAAACTCATCGACAAGCCTGTCGGTGTCTATTTTTACGACGGTGAACACACGTTCGTTGCACACTTTTTGTCGTTGGCCGTCGTGGAACCGCTCCTTGCCGACGAAGCGCTGATTCTCGTCGACGATGCAACCTGGCCAGTGGTTCACCGCGCTCATCAGAAGTACCTTGCAAAAAACCCCGAGTGGACCATCGTGGAAAAATGGGACGCCAAGGTCGACAACGATCCGATGTGGGCGAATGGGCTACACGCGCTCAAGTTCGTTCGCACAGAACCTTCGAAATTGACGACGAGCCATGAACTATTGCGCAAGTACCAAGTGCACGTTCAAAGTCGCATCAACAGACTCGCATGGAAACTCGGAGCGAAGTTCCCTCGCGTCATGAAAACGATTGAACGAATCGTGCTTGCTGGGTCACGCGCGGTCAAGTGACCGCAGACGAACAAGTCCAACACATACGATCACGGCGGCGCCGACAGCGCTCACTGCCACGATTTGCATGGCCGTTTCATGGAACCAGAAAGTCACGGCCACGGCTTGTGCAGCGATCACGATCCACGTGGTTCTGCTGAGGACTACTCCGTCGAGACCCATCTCGGCAAACAAGTTGAGTTGAACGAGTGCCCACAACACGCCGAGAGCCACACACGCGACGGCGAGCGAGGCGAACTGTGCATACTCGTCTCCGCCGACTAACACCATCCACCATGATGGCGCAATAGCGATCGCTGCAATACACGCGACGCCTAATACGAAAATAAGCGCGTGGGCGTTGAGTAGTGTTTTAGTACGGCCTACCGCTTGCATCCGCGGCACCATGAGTAACGCGATGAACTGTGTTCCCCAGCCCACGGCTCGACCAAAGGTGGCTGCGAGTGCGTATCCACCTGAGTTGACTTCTGTGAGAAAAACGCGAGCCAGAATGACGTCTGCGTTGGTGAGCGCAATGAA
Source organism: Actinomycetales bacterium (assembly GCA_012513165.1). GTDB lineage: Bacteria > Actinomycetota > Actinomycetes > Propionibacteriales > Nocardioidaceae > Aeromicrobium. The sequence goes on along the minus strand of JAAZCT010000080.1, from coordinate 928 downwards.
AGCACCGAGAGCCGTGGTGGCTCGGACCAGATCGTTCCAGAGCGAGCCTGAGCTGGCGTCGACCAAATGATCCCGACACACGATCGCGCCTTGAATGGCCACGAGGGTGGCCACGAAGAAGAGCAAAGCAAAGACCTCGGCGACATTAAGTCCGACCGCCGCAGCCGCAAACCCCGCAACCAGTCGCCCAACTGCCGTCGAAATATAAAGGCCCGAGAGTGCAACAAGGCGTTCTTGTCCTAGAAGCACGCCTTGAAAGGCACCAGTCAAGGTCATCGGGATCAAAGTGAGCGCGAGCCACACGACAGACCACGATGATTCTAGATGGAAGACCTCGCGCAGTAATGGACTCGCGACGATGCTCACACCTGCAAGTGCCGTGCCAATGAGTAGTGAAAGTCTGAGGCCCGAAATCCGTGAATCTCCCGAAGAAACGTGTCTGGCGACAATGACTTGAAATGCACCAGCCGGTACCGAAAGCACGATCCCATACGACGAGAGAACCGAGTATGCGCCAAAATCTGCTGGACCGAAAGCACGTGAAAGAATAAGGATGAAGGCGTAACTTAAGGCGTTCGCGAGAGCCATCGTGATTCCGAGAACAGCGCCCGACGTGGTGGTGCGCGTCAACTTACACATTTCGCGGTACGGGGTCCTGTCACGGTAGAAGATTCACGTCTTAGACTACGGGTTCTGGCCTCGATTTTTTGCAAACTCGGGTTATTGTTGGGGAGCGCCATTGCGCTCAATCGATCATCAGTTGAATTCCGGAGTGACTTGTGCGCGTGCTTACTAGCCCCAGAACATATGCGGGACTTGCGATTCTCGTGCTGGTGGCGGTTGTTTTTTTCAATGGTTTAGGCACGTTTCACACCGTCATCAAACCCGAGATATACATGCGCGCGTGGTCGATGTTGACTCACTACCT
>JAAZCT010000079.1 GCA_012513165.1 Actinomycetales bacterium | reverse complement strand
GTTCAGCAGGCACAGACCTTTCGGCTGCCCGATGTGGGCGAAGGCCTGACCGAGGCCGAGATTGTCGCCTGGCATGTGTCGGTGGGTGACACTGTTGCGGTGAACCAGGTGCTCGTCGAAATCGAGACTGCCAAGTCAATCGTTGAGCTGCCATCACCATTCGCGGGAACAGTGATTGCACTGTATGCGAGTACCGGCGAAACCGTACCGGTGGGAGACGTAATCATTGAGATCGGTGACCCGGATGCGGCGAGCGCCGCAGACACGACCGGAGCTACGGATGATTCCTCGGCTGCGGCAGGGTCAGAGGAATCAGCGACAACGACTGAAGAGACAGTTGAAGCCGAAGCCCCGAAGTTGCTCGTGGGTTACGGAGCGAGCGACCCAGGCCAGTCGCGCCGAAGAAGGGGTGCGGGCCGCACCGCTGGCGGCGGCACCCCAACAGTTTCCGCAGTTGCGGCGAGCGCGGGCAACACGACTGCGGCTGTGGAGACGAGCACGGCAGACAGTCAAGGGCCCACCAGTTCAGCTCAAGCAGCTGCGGCAGTTCAAGGCGAAACAGCCCTCGGCGCCCAAGCGGGCGAGAAGCCGCGCGCCAAGCCACCCGTGCGCGGGCTGGCGAAGCAGTTGGGCGTTGACCTCACACTCGTCGAAGCTACGGGGCCGAACGGCACAGTTTCCCGCGAAGACGTTCGCCGGGCATCTTCGGGGAACACCAGTGCCACCGGCCCCGAAACTCCGGCAATCGCGGCACTCCAAGACGCCAACACTGAGCCGATCTCGGCCGCACCCATCGCCCGCACTCCTGGGTCAGCCACAGACGTCAAGGCAACCCGCATCCCGATCAAGGGCGTACGCAAGGCGACCGCCGCGGCCATGGTTGCCTCGGCCTTCACTGCCCCTCACGTCACAGAGTTCGTCACGATCGACGTGACCGCTTCTCTCGAACTGCTTGCAGAGGTGCAGCGCCGCCGAGAGTTCGCCGAAATCAAGGTGACCCCGCTGGCCCTCGTCGCCCGCGCTTACCTCCGTGCGATCTCACGCACACCTATGGCCACAGCACACTGGGATGAGGCCGCCCAAGAGATCGTCTTGCCAAGCTCGGTCAACCTCGGCATCGCAGCCGCGACCCCGCGCGGCCTGCTCGTGCCCAACATCAAGGGCGCGGGATCCCTCGACCTGGCCGAGCTTGCAACCGCAATCAGGGAACTCGCCGCGACGGCACGCGCAGGCATGACTCCCCCGGCCGACCTTGCCGGTGGCTCGACCACCATCACCAACATCGGCGTCTTTGGCATCGACACTGGCACGCCAATCTTGAACCCGGGCGAAACCGCGATCCTCGCCGTGGGTGCGATCCAGCGCCGACCTTGGGTTGTCGGCACCGGAGACAACGAACGCATCGAACCACGCTCGGTCATGCAGCTTGCGCTCTCGTTCGACCATCGCGTGCTCGATGGCGCCGAGGGTTCAAGGCTGCTCGCAGATACGGCCGAGATCCTCGCAAACCCGGGCCTCGCAATGCTCTAGTGGCCCGTGACTCACACGCGCCACAAACAACCAAATCACGCAAGCCACGCACCCAAACTCACCGACCACCTCACAACGCAACAGGAAAAGAACATGCCAGCCAGACGGATCCTCGAATCCCCCGAACACGTCGACCTCATCGAACTCGTACGCGACGTGCTCGCAAAACAGCTTGCCCCGCAGGTAGCGGAGATGGAGGCAGCTGAGCGTTTTCCGCGCGAGGCATTCCGGCTGCTCGGCGAGCTCGGTGTGCTCGG
>JAAZCT010000078.1 GCA_012513165.1 Actinomycetales bacterium | reverse complement strand
TCAGCCCTCACGCGACGATCTTCGCCACCCTTCCTGAAGACAAGACCGTCAAGACGGACGAACCGCGGCTGAGCGTGGGATTTGCGATGAGCGAACCGATCTTGCCTGAGGAAATCGGTTACGTCGCCATGGTCGAGAAGGTCGCAGTGGCTGTCAAGGCTGCTATGGCAGAAGCTGGCATTACTGACCCGGCTGACGTTCACTACGTCCAGACCAAGACCCCGTTGCTCACGATCCACACGATCCGCGACGCGAAGAGCCGCGGCAAGCAAGTGTGGACCGAACACACGCACGAGTCGATGGACCTGTCGAACGGTGTCACGGGCCTCGGTATTGCCGTCGCGCTTGGTGAGATCGACATGCCTACAGATGCGGACGTCATGCACAACCGCGACCTCTATTCGGCCGTTGCTTCGTGCTCCTCCGGCGTTGAACTGGACCAGGCGCAGGTCGTCGTGGTCGGAAACGTCGCTGGTGTTGGCGGCAAGTACCGGATCGGACACTCCGTGATGAACGACGCGCTCGACACCGATGGCATTTGGGCCGCCATCAAGGATGCTGGTTTGGAGCTCCCAGAGCGTCCGCACCGAGATGATCTCGATGGCCGCTTGGTCAACGTGTTCCTCAAGTGCGAAGCCAGCCAAGACGGAATGGTCCGCGGTCGCCGTAACGCGATGCTCGATGACTCGGACGTCCACTGGCACCGTCAGATTAAGGCCGCAGTCGGTGGCGTGACCGCTACCGTGACCGGCGACCCCGCAGTGTTCGTGTCGGTTTCGGCCGCCCACCAAGGTCCCGAAGGCGGCGGACCTGTCGCAGCCATCGTCGACATGAGCTGATCTGACTGTGAGCGATTCTGCAGAAAACCGCGGTGCCGGGCTGTTGTCGGGGATGCTTGTCCTCGACCTCAGCCGGGCGCTGGCGGGCCCTCAAGCCGCCATGATGCTCGGCGATATGGGTGCGAGAGTTATCAAGGTAGAAACCCCCGTCGGAGGCGACGACAGCCGCGGCTGGGGTCCGCCGTTTTTAGGGGACGGCGATAACCGCGAGTCCACCTACTTCATGGCGGCAAATCGGAACAAAGAGTCGATTACGCTGAACCTCAAAGACGAAGCTGACTCTGAGATATTGGCGCAACTCATTAGTCGCGCTGACGTTTTGATCGAAAACTTCCGGGTAGGGGTTCTTGCGCGGCTGGGGTTCAGCGTCGAGCGGATGCACGAACTCAACCCTGGCCTCGTCGTGTTGGCGATCACCGGATTTGGACATGATGGCCCCGAGGCTCATCGCGCTGGCTACGATCAAATCGCGCAAGGCGAAGCCGGACTGATGAGTGTCCCGGGTATCAACGAGCCCACCAAAGTTGGCGTTCCGATTGCTGACCTACTGGCCGGAATGAATGGCGCTTTTGGTGCCGTCACGGCGTTGGTTGAACGCGAGCAAACCGGGAAGGGTCGCGTCGTGCGCACCTCGCTGATTGCCAGCGTTGTGGGTATCCACGCTTTCCAAGGCACTCGTTGGACGATTGCAGGCGAACTGCCGGGTCTGTCTGGATCACACCACCCGTCTATCGCCCCTTACGGTTTGTTTTACACCGCGACGGCTCCGATT
>JAAZCT010000077.1 GCA_012513165.1 Actinomycetales bacterium | reverse complement strand
CTCCTCACTACAAAGGGATGCAACCATTCGTTGCGTTTCAAATACCGATGGTATCTGAAATCCATTGCAGAACGCCATAGCAACACGAAAATCTCTTTCGTTATCCTGATCACGTGCCAGAAAACCAGTCTCGCCCCCTACCAGCCGGCGGCAAAATCCTTCCGATCACCCGTTGGGGAACTCCCGTCATGCACCGCGAACTCGCGGACATCGTGGAGTTTGATGAAGAACTTCGTACCCTCGTGGCCGATATGGTCGCCACGATGTATGCCGCCGAAGGCGTCGGCCTAGCCGCCAATCAGGTAGGCGTGGATCGCAAAGTGTTCGTGTTCGATTGTCCGAACGATGACGGCGAACGCATTACTGGCGTGGTGTGTAACCCGGTTCTCGAACTGCCTGAAGGTAAAGAACGCGTGCTGGATGTGGCAGACGAAGGCTGCCTGTCGCTTCCGGGCGCATTTGTTGATTGTGGCCGCCCTGACACTGCGAGTGTCACCGGGCAAGACGAGAACGGCAACGACATCCGGTTCGACGGCGACGGTCTACTCGCGCGTTGCCTGCAACACGAAACCGACCACCTGCACGGCATGGTGTTTGGCGACCGCGTTCCGGAAAAGAGCCGCAAGCGCCTTTACAAGATTCACGAGAAGTACGCAGATATGTACCCAACAGACTGGCCCGTGTCTCCCATCATGGACGACGAGTAGACCAGCCTACTCATTACTTAGCGCGAAGTTCCCAACAAGCGATCGCGACACTCGCAGCGACGTTGAGCGAGTCGATGTTCTCGCGCATGGGAATGTTGACTCGGGTGCGTGCTGTGGATTGCCAGTGTTCAGAAATGCCGTGGCCTTCTGAACCCACAATCAAACCGATCTTTTCCTCGGGTGCCAGATCAACCTCGGTCAGCGCCACGGAATCCTCAGACAACGTCATGGCGAGGCTGTGAAATCCAGCGGCCGACAACTGTTCGGGTAAGGCGTACCAGTCTTCGACATAAGCAAACGGCATAGAAAACACCGCTCCCATCGACACCTTGATCGCTCGCCGGTACCAGGGGTCAGCGCAGCGCGGAGACAGTAAAACCGCATCCCAATCGAGCGCGGCAGCGGTGCGAAATATCGCCCCGATGTTGGTGTGATCCGCAAGATCTTCCAACACCAGCACTCGCTGCGCTGAACTGAGCAGTTCAAGCGCGGTCAGCGGGCTTGGCCGCGAGAACAGCGCGAGTGCACCCCGATGCACATGGAAGCCGGTGAGCTTCTCGATCTCGGATTCGTCGAGCAAGAAACATTCGGCTCCGCTCGACTCAATCAGCGGACGTAGATTCTCGAGCCATCGTGGCGCCAACAGGAAAGAAACGGGCACCAATCCTTGTTCGAGGGCCCGCACGATGATCTTCTCGCCCTCGGCCATAAACAAGCCGTGTTCCGTCTCGAGCGATTGCCGTAATTGCATATCCCGTAGGTGTGCATACATCGCTATGCGCGGGTCATCGGCAAAAGAGGGTGTTATCGAAACGCTCACCGAACTAGATTAGTGCCATGAGCCTTGAGCGACCTGTATCCCCGAATCCCTATCTGTTTCTGCCTACCGTGCCGACGTTCACTGTGACGAGCACTGACGTGACTGATGGACAGCCGTTGAAACTTGAGCAAGTCAACGCTCACGGCGACACGTCGCCACAACTTGCCTGGTCTGGAGCGCCCGAAGGAACACAGTCCTATGTGGTGACGTGTTTTGACCCGGACGCGCCGATCCCCTCGGGCTTCTGGCACTGGTCCGTGGTTGATATCCCGGCAGACGTCACGGAACTGGCAACCGGAGCAGGCGCAAATGATGCGAGCTTGCCGGGTGGTTTCCACGTGCGAAACGACGGCGGCGGACTCAACTTCATGGGCGCCGCTCCCCCGCAAGCCGACCAGGTGCACCGGTACTACTTCGTGGTGCACGCAGTGAGTGAAAAGACGCTTGGCATTGACGCGCATACCTCACCGGCCGTGGTCGGATTCAAACTGGCGTTCTGCACGCTCGGGCGGGCCATCGTTATGGGCACCTACCAGTGGTGAACTAACCGAACTAATAACGACGAACGCCTGCGGGTGGCCAGCCATTGACTGACCCCCCGCAGGCGTTGTGCATCGACTGAAAACTCAGGCAGGACCTTCAGGCGCATCCGCTTGAGAAATGGGCGCCTCGGCTTGACGTACGGCCTTGAGTGCTTCTTCGACCGCGACATTCGTTTCTACCGGGATACTGTTGTCGACTGGTACGACTTCGTCCAGGTCAATGCGCTCGGCAGGTCCGCCGCCGTCGACAGGAACCGAACCGAACAAGCCGCCTAGTGCGCCGACGGCCTGAGTGAACTCTGTTGGGATCACGAACGTCGAAGCGTTGGGGCCAGCTGCGATCTTCGGCAACATCTGCAAGTACTGGTACGAAAGCAAGCGCTGATCTGGGTTTCCGTCGTGGATCGACTGGAATACAGTCTCGATCGCGCGGCCCTCGCCTTGTGCTCGCAGGATCGCGGCTTGCTTTTCGCCTTCAGCAGTCAAGATGTCTGATTGCTTGCGACCTTCGGCACTCAGGATCGAGGCTTGCTTTTCGCCCTCGGCTGTCAGGATGGCCGACTGGCGATCGCCCTCTGCCGTGAGGATTGACGCGCGCTTGTCTCGCTCGGCACGCATCTGCTTTTCCATAGCGTCGATGATCGTGGCTGGCGGATCGATGCTCTTCAGCTCGACGCGGCTGACTTTGATGCCCCACCGACCCGTCGCAGCGTCGAGTTCTGCGCCCAGAGTGCGGTTGATTTGGTCACGGCCAGTGAGCGCGTGCTCGAGGGTCATGCCACCGATGATGTTGCGCAAGGTAGTCATCGTGAGCTGGTGGATACCGTCTATGTAGTTGACGATCTCGTAGGTCGCTGCGACTGGGTTGTTGACCGTGAACAAGATAACTGTGTCAATCTCGACAGTTAGGTTGTCTTCCGTGATGACGCCCTGGGGAGGGAAAGAGACAACCTGTTCGCGCTGGTCGATGCGATACTTCACGCGATCCAAGAACGGCACGATGAAGTGTGGTCCCGGATCCAGTGTGGCGCGATACTTGCCGAGCCGTTCGACGATGCCAGCGAAGTTTTGCGGGATGATCTTGAGTGACATCGACGCCGCAATAACCATGAGGAAAAGTAGCAGCAGAATAACTGCTAGTACGGCGGTGATTTCCATCAGGAGTTTTCCTTTCGTTTGATGATGGCAGTCGCGCCATCGATGGCAGCAATGATGACTTGTTCACCAGCTGCAAAGTGTTCTTGGACGTTTTCGGGACGGGCAGTCCACAGGATGTCGTTGATGCGGACCCGACCATCAAGATGATCGACCGGCTCTGCCACGACAACAGTCGTGCCAACGAGCCGTTGATCGCCCGTCGGTAGCGACGGGCCATCGTGAATCTTCGCAACAAAGCGTGGACGAACCAGTGATAGCAAGAATGCCGCGGTCACACCGAACACAACCAGTTGCCATTCGAGACCGACATTGAATGCTGCGAACCCGGCGGCCATAAACGCAGCCATACCAAGCATCAGGAAAATGAGTTCGCCTGCAGTGAGTTCGAGCACGCCTAAAACGACTCCGATGGCCACCCATGTAACCCAAATGTCGCTGCCTAACCAATCCATAACGGACCCTTTCAGTTTGCGCGGCGCCGGGCAGGCGCGCGGCGAGCGGTATATCGACCGAATGACGAAATAATTTCGAGGCGTTGCCCGAACGTTTTGGACACGAGTTCCGAGGTGAGTGTTTGAGCGATCGGACCGGCGGCCACGATCTGGCCCTGCGAAAGCAGCATCGCGTGGGTAAACCCTTCAGCGATATCTTCGACGTGATGGGTCACCATCACCATGGATGGGCCATAGGGATCTGACGTGAGCGATTCAAGCGCAGCCACCAGATCTTCGCGGGCTCCCAGATCGAGGCCGGACGCGGGTTCGTCAAGTAGCACGAGCTCCGGATCTGTCATCAGAGCTCTTGCAATCAAGACTCGCTTCTTTTCGCCCTCTGAGAGCGTGCCGAAGACGCGATCCTTCAAATGAGTGATGCCCAATTCAGAGAGCATGCTGGCCGCCTGAGCGAAATCTTCGGCGCTGTAGTGCTCCCTCCAGCGGCCGGTCACTGCGTAGGCCGCCGACAAGACCACATTTTCGACGGTCTCATCGGTGGGTAGACGCTCGGCAATCGTGGTGCTGGTCATCCCGATGCGGGGACGCAATTCAGCCACATCGACAGCGCCGAGCGTTTCGCCAAGCAACTGGACCGTGCCGGAAGTGGGATACGACTGGGCCCCGAGCAGTTGCATCAACGTCGTTTTGCCAGCCCCATTCGGGCCGATGATGATCCAGTGCTCGCCCTCTTTGATGGTCCAATTGACCGAGTCGAGGAGCAATTTCCCTGAGCGCGAAACCGTCACATCGCTCAGTTGGAAAACTACGCTCATGTGACCTCCCGCCTGACTCGAAACTCGGTGGACTCCAACCTATCGCGACTTGATCATCAGATGCGGCTAACCTCGTCTTTGATGACTGATTCTTCTGATCTGATCGCCCCGCCGGTCAATCTTACCGAGCCGACCGTTCTTGTGACCCTCATGGGTCCGGACCAAAAAGGCGTATCTACCCGTCTTTTCGGGGCTTTAGCGAGCCATGGTGTTGAAGTGGTGGATGTTGAACAATTGGTCGTTCGAGGACGGTTGATCCTCAGCGCCTTGTTGACGAAGCCTGCCGATCCGGGCGCGTTCGATCGCGCACTCACACAATGCGCGGCCGAGTGCGGGATGGATCTGTCGGTCGAGGAAGGCATCGGCGATAACCGCCCACGAAGAGTCGGTCGAGCGCAAGTAACGCTCTTGGGCAACCCACTCTTGCCGAAAGCGCTGTCCGACATCACCAAAGGCATCTCAGCCTTAGGTGGAAACATCGACCGCATCTTGCGTCTCGCGCGTTATCCGGTCACCGCGATTCGCCTCGAAGTGTCGGGTGCTGATCCAGACGCTCTGCAGCTGTCTTTGCCGGCCATTGCACACGAACATCATGTGGACGTCGCGGTGCAAGAAAACGGAATCCTCAAGCACGCTCAACGACTCATCGTGATGGATGTGGATTCCACGTTGATCCAGGGCGAAGTCATTGAAATGTTGGCTGCTCACGCCGGTTGTGAAGAAGCCGTCGCGGAAGTCACCGAACGGGCTATGCGCGGAGAGATCGATTTCGCCGACTCGCTCCACGAGCGAGTAGCGCATCTTGTAGGAGTGCCAGCTTCCGCGTTAGACGAGGTGTATGCCGGCTTGACCTACACGCCGGGCGCCCGCACCATGATCCGGACGCTCAAACGCCTTGGGTATCGATTTGCCTTGGTGAGTGGCGGATTCACTCACATCATCGAGCAGATCGCTGAGGCGCTCGACATCGATTACTGGGCCGCGAATGAACTAGAGATTGCCGACGGAAAACTCACCGGTCGCGTGATCGGCCAAGTAGTAGACAGAGCCGGCAAAGCAGAATCCTTGCGTGCTTTCGCCGCGGATGCGGGGATCAACATTAAAAACACTGTGGCGATCGGAGACGGGGCCAACGACCTAGACATGTTGGCCGCCGCCGGTTTAGGGATCGCGTTCAACGCCAAACCGTTGGTTCGCGAACAGGCTCCAACGTCTGTGAACGTGCCGTATCTCGACGCGATCGTCTACCTCTTGGGTGTGACTCGCGAAGAAATCGAAGCCGCGGATCTCGCCGACGAGACGCGCTGAGCGCATCCCTTCGGCGCGTATCGGCGGCCAGTCCTAGATCAGGACTGATCTTCGAGTCGGAAGCCGATCTTCATCGTCACTTGGTAGTGCTCTACTTCCGAGTCCTGGATGTGGCCGCGGATTCCGACGACCTCAAACCAATCAAGGTGGCGAAGGGTTTCAGACGCACGCGCGATGCCGTTGTCGACAGCTTCGGACACGCCTTCCGAGGAGGTTCCAACGATTTCGGTGACACGATAGGTGCGGTTGCTCATAGTGCCCATCATGCCGTACCGCTGCGCACACGGCGCGCGCACTCAGGCGTACAGTAGAAGTCATGGCTCGCAGTCATTCTGAGGACGTTCCCTCCATCACTACCGCAGCAGCGTCGCGTAGTCGCTTGATCGACCGCAAAGAGCGCGACTATCTGTTGTCCATGGCTGTGCGCACCTTATGCTTCGTGGGATTCGCATTCATCGACCATCCGATCCGTTGGGTGTTGCTCTTAGGCGCCGTTTTCCTCCCGTATGTCGCTGTCGTGATCGGCAACTCTAATATTCGTCAAGCCGGCG
>JAAZCT010000076.1 GCA_012513165.1 Actinomycetales bacterium | reverse complement strand
CAGCGCCGTTGGTGGTCAGCGGCTGCGTCATGATGCGTGTCTGTCACCTAGACACCTGCCCCGTGGGCGTCGCGACTCAGAACAAAGACCTGCGAGCACGCTTCAGCGGCAAAGCCGAATACGTGGTGCGTTTCTTTGAATACATCGCGCAAGAGGTTCGGGAACTTTTGGCGAGTCTCGGACTACGTTCGATCGACGAGGCCATCGGCCGAGTTGACCTGTTGGGGGCCAGAGAGGTCCCCGCAGGCGCAGCCGGGGCGAAACTAGATCTTTCCCCGATTCTGCATGTCCCGCAGGGTTCAGGCGAGATCAAGAACTCCACGGTTCAAGATCACGGCTTGAGCGACACAGTCGATCGCCAACTGATTGCGGCTGCGGCTCCGGCGCTCGAACGCCGAGAACCGGTTCAGGCTTCATTCACGATCAAGAACGTCAACCGCACGGTAGGAACGTTGCTCGGCAACGCGGTCACGCTGGCACACGGCGAAAACCCGTTACCTGCCCAAACCATCGATTTCACCTTTATTGGATGTGCAGGACAGTCCTTCGGCGCGTTTGTGCCCCAAGGCGTAACCATGCGTTTGGTTGGTGAAGCCAACGACCACGTCGGCAAGGGACTTTCCGGCGGCGACATCGTCGTTCGGCCGGCCGAATCGAGCCAAGAATCGGCCTCGGAACAAATTATCGCCGGAAACGTCATCGGGTTCGGCGCAACGTCGGGCAGTATCCACATTCGCGGGCGGGTCGGAGAACGCTTCTGCGTGAGGAACTCCGGTGCAACAGCGATCGTGGAAGGGGCAGGCGATCACGCGCTCGAATACATGACCGGCGGCGTTGCCGTGATTCTTGGATCGACAGGTCGCAACGTCGCGGCCGGAATGAGCGGCGGTGTCGCCTTCTTGCTCGACGCAGACGCCACCCGAGTCAACGGCGACATGGTGGAATTAGTCCCGCTAGATGATACGTCAAGTGAGCAACTCAAGGGGCTCTTGGAACAGCACCTAGTTCGTACCGAGTCGACTGTTGCCGCCGAAATTTTGGCCGATTGGCCGTTGTCATTGCATCGTTTCTCAATGGTGCGTCCGAAAGATCTGTGGGCGGTTGAAAATGCTCGCAAGGCTGGCAAAGAGGCCGGTATGTCGGACGACCAGATCACGCAGCACATTATGGAGGTGGCGGCTCATGGCTGACCCCAGAGGATTCCTCAAGACTTCACGCGCAATCGCTGAACGCAGGCCCGTCGAAGAACGCGTCAAGGACTGGAACGAGGTGTATCCGGGCGGTATCGCTCGTGCGCTGCTCCCGATCATCACTCAACAGTCGAGTCGTTGCATGGACTGTGGCATTCCGTTCTGTCATCAAGGCTGCCCGCTCGGCAACCTGATCCCCGAATGGAACGATCTAGTCCGGCGCGACGAATGGGCCGACGCTGGCGATCGACTTCATGCGACAAACAACTTCCCGGAGTTCACCGGACGGCTGTGCCCTGCTCCCTGTGAAACTGCCTGTGTTGTTGGTATCGGAGATCAAGCCGTCACGATCAAAAACATCGAAGTGTCGATCGCTGAACGCGCGTGGCTAGACGGTTCGGTAGAACCGCAAAAGCCCGAGTGGTTCACCGGTCGCACAGTTGCTGTTGTGGGATCTGGCCCGGCAGGTTTGGCCGCAGCCCAACAGTTGACCAGAGCCGGTCACACAGTCGCTGTCTATGAACGAGATGAGGAAGCGGGCGGACTGCTTCGCTTCGGCATCCCGGAGTTCAAGATGGAAAAGTCCGTCATAGATCGACGTCTCGAACAAATGCGCCAAGAAGGGACTGTGTTCCGTACTGGCGTATCGGTGGGGCACGATATTCAAGGTCAAGACCTCGTTGCTCGCTACGACGCTGTCGTGGTTGCTACTGGCTCGACTATCCCGCGCGAGTTGCCTGTGCCTGGTGCCGATGCCATCGGCATCCATCAAGCGATGACTTACCTGCCGCAAGCAAACCGCGCGGCTGTCGGGCGGCCCGTTGAAGGCGCCATCAGCGCCGCGGGGAAGCACGTCATCATCATCGGCGGCGGCGACACGGGCGCGGACTGTCTTGGCACCGCCACTCGTCAAGGCGCAGCGTCGGTCACCAGCCTAGAGATCATGCCTAAACCTGGCGTTGACCGTCCGGCGAACCAGCCTTGGCCGCTGTATCCGATGATCCAGCGCATTGCTTCGGCGCACGAAGAAGGCGGCGAAACGGTCAACCAGATCGCGACCCTCGAATTCCTCAAGAACGACGCAGGCGAGGTTCGAGCTCTGCTTGTGGCGGATGTGTCCTTCGAGACTGGTGCGCCAGTGCCGGTTCCTGGCACTGAGCGTGAGATCCCGGCTGATCTGGTGTTTCTCGCGATGGGCTTTGTTGGTCCCGAGCGTGCCGGCTTCCTCGAGCAGCTCGGGGTCGAGTTTGATGCTCGTGGCAACGTGATCCGCTCCGATCAGTGGGCCACTCGAGTCGAAGGCGTGTTCGTGGCCGGGGATGCGGGTCGAGGACAGTCGCTTATCGTCTGGGCTATCGCCGAAGGCCGCGCAACTGCGGCAGCAGTAGACCGGTACCTCATGGGGGACACTCGATTGCCGAGCGTCATCAAACCCACCGACCGATCCATGAGTTTGGGCTGAACAACACAGGGGGTTGGCGTTGGTCCGCAGGGTGCATAACTTTCGGCTGGGTCTAGGCTGAAGGCATGCGTAGAGCGAAGATTGTTTGCACCCTCGGTCCGGCTACCAATTCCTATGAGAAAGTCCTCGAACTCGTTCACGCGGGAATGGACGTTGCTCGCCTCAATTTG
>JAAZCT010000075.1 GCA_012513165.1 Actinomycetales bacterium | reverse complement strand
GCTGGAGATACCTGCCAAACCACCGGCCGCAGCAGCGATCGAGTCCACGATCAGGATCTTCTGCGAACCTTCTGGCGCGCCACCTTCTTCGGTGTTGAGCCCGGCTTCTGCACCTACGGCAGTCATCGTGCCCATCGTGTCGAAGAAGTCAGCCAACAGCAGCGTGAATACCAGCAAACTTGCTGCGACAACACCGACGCGTTCGAACGAACCGAACAGGTTGAACGTGCCGATGAGCGAAAAGTCTGGCACAGCAAAAAGCGCATCTGGCAATTCTGGGACGGTCAGGTTCCAGCCCTTGGGGTTTGGTCCGTCGGCCGTGAACGAGGGCCCGGTCTTCGTGACTGCTTCAACGATGATCGCCAAAATCGTCGTCACGGTGATACCGATCAAGATTGCGCCGGGAACTTTACGCGCGTGCAGACTGATCATGAGCAACAAGCCAATGCAGAATACAAACACTGGCCAGCCGCTTAGACTGCCACCGATACCCATTCCGATGGGCGGGGCCGCGTTGCCCGTCGCACGCACAAAACCAGCATCGACCAGAGCGATGATCGTCAGGAACAAGCCGATGCCAACTGCGATTGCGGTCTTAAGCTGCGTGGGCACGGCGTCGAACACGGCTTTGCGGAAACCGGTCAGCACCAGAACCAGAATAATGAGGCCTTCGAGCACGATGAGCCCCATTGCGTCGGCCCAAGTCATCTGGCTAGCAACGGAGTAGGCCAAGAATGCGTTCAACCCCAAGCCGGTCGCGATTGCGAGGGGGAAGTTGGCGACAACGCCCATCAAGATCGTTAAAAGTCCAGCGACAAGAGCCGTGGTCGCGGCGATCATCGCCGCACCCGACATTGGTTCCGTACCCCCACCGAGGAAGTTCCCGTCAGCGTCAGCGACACCACCGAGAATGAGCGGGTTGAGGACCACGATGTAGGCCATCGTCAGGAAGGTGACGAGCCCGCCACGAATCTCTTGCGCGACGGTTGATCCGCGCTCAGTAATTTTGAAATAGCTATCGAGGGTTGCAGACATAGTTGGATCATTCCAGAGATCTCGCTTCCTGTCGCGGAAGCTAAGCAAACGTCGCGTTCCGCTTCGCATCCGATGCAACTTTCGGCTTTTAGTGACAAGGTGTTTTCATGACCGAACTGCACGAGATGGATGCGCACCAGTTGTCCGCCGCGTTGAACTCGCAGGAGGTGTCGTGCGTCGAGGTCGCACAGCATTTTCTTGACCGGATTAGTTCCGACTCTCACGGCGCCTTCATCACGGTGACCGCCGACAGCGCACTCGCCCAAGCAGCCGCAGTGGACGCCACCGCGATCACCGAACGGCCCACGTTCGCGGGCGTGCCGATGGCGATCAAAGACCTCACCCCCACCGCGGGAGTACGCACGACGATGGGGTCCGTAATCATGGCCGAGAACGTGGCGACTCAGGACGCGTGGGTGGTGGAGTTGGCGCAACAGGCAGGATTCATCAGCCTCGGAAAAACGAACACCCCGGAGTTCGGCCTCAGCTCATACACAGACAATGATCTGATTGGCCCCGCCAAAGCGCCGGCAGACCCGAGCCGCAACGCTGGCGGTTCCAGTGGCGGCGCGGCGGCCGCGGTAGGGGCCGGGCTGGTGCCGCTTGCCTTGGGATCAGACGGCGGCGGGTCGATCCGTATTCCTGCGAGTTGCTGCGGTGTGGTCGGTTTCAAGGCGAGTCGCGGTCGCATCTCGCCGGGGCCCGAGTCGCCTGCCTGGACGGGCCTGGCCACCGAAGGAGCGTTGACCCGTACGGTGCGCGATGCGGCGCTCATGTTGGACGTGTTGGCGCGGCCGATGCCGGGCGATTCGCGCACCTGGCCAAAACCGCCGGAGCCGTTTTCTCTCGCGCTGCGGGAGGACCCCGAACCGTTGATGATCGCGTCCTGGTCGAAACCGTATTTGGATTTCGTGGAGGCTTCCCCCGCGTCCCTTGCGGCGCTGGCTCACGCGCGTGAGCGG
>JAAZCT010000074.1 GCA_012513165.1 Actinomycetales bacterium | reverse complement strand
TAGCGCGAGAGCCGGTCGAGGAACGCGATCAGGAGCGCTTCGCGCAACGCAGGGGGAGCGACGTTCAGCAGCGCATTGACTGGAGCCATCCGATCGGGAGCCGAGACCTCTCCACCATCTCCGCCCAACCCGGCAAGGGCGAGCAGCCCGTCGAACGCCTCGTCGTTCAGGGTGGCAGGGTCTATCGCTTGAGCAGCGGCCGCGAGATCGGCGGGGATCTCGATGGGGCCAGATGCAACCGCCGCCGCGACCGCGTCTGAGAAAGCTGCCAAGAACTCGTCGATGTGGTTCGCCGTTGCCGCGCACACTGTGAGGTGAATCGACGCGGCCATGTCTCCGAACGACATTTGCGGCTGCACATACCAACCGCGGTCCAGCATTAGATCGCTGATCGTGAACACGTCGCAGGCATCATCTGTTTCAAGCGCCACGAGCGATGACTCAGGTGAGGTGGCTAGCGAGATGTGCTCGATCGGTGCGAGACCGGCCACGAGCCGATCGACGCCCTCGAGGGTCTGCGTGGTGAGTGCGCTGTATCCGTCCACTCCGAGTCGCCGCACCACAGCGTAGGCGGCTGCCAAAGGCCCGCCGGATTTCGTTGATTGGGTGGTGGCGTTCAGCATCGTGTAGCCAGGCCAATCGGCACTTGCAAAAAACTGCGGTTTACGGAGTTCAGGGGTGCGGTGCAGCAACAGCGAGACGCCCTTGGGCGTGTAGGCGTACTTGTGTAGATCGGCGGAAATGCTGGTGACGCCTTCCACCTCGAAGTTCCACGGGGTCGAGACCCGGTCGGTGAATGGCAGTACCCAGCCGCCGATGCAGGCGTCCACATGGAAACGCACCTTGTGGGCGTGGGCGATGGGCGCGAGGTCGTGGATCGGGTCAATCACGCCGTGCGCATAGGACGGCGCCGAGGCCGCCATCAGCACCACGCGATCGCGGTGTTCGTCGAGCGCAGCTGCCATCGCCTCAACCGAAGCTTTCCGACTGACGGGGTCGACGTCGACCATGACTCGTTCGACGCCGAAATAGTGCGCGGCTTTGTGGAACGCAGCGTGAATCGTGGTGGGAAGGATCATCGCGGGGCGATCGATCTCAGGGTGTGCATCCCGGGCGCTCTGCACGGCCAGCAGGATCGATTCGGTTCCGCCCGAGGTCACCGAACCGACGGCCGTTTCGGGCGCATGGAACAGGGGTTTGGCGAAACCGACGAGGTGCTTTTCCATCGCGAGCAAGCTCGGAAAGGCTGTGGGGTCGAGTCCGTTCGCCGAGGAAAACATTGTCAGCGCTTTGATGCCGAGGGCGTCGATTTCGGCTAGGCCCGAGTCATAGACGTAAGCCAGAGTGCGGCCGCCGTGGGTAGGCAGATCGCCTGCCCGTAACGCTTCCAGTTCGGCGATGATCTGCTCAGTCATGGTGGACTCCAACGAGTGTCTTGTCTAGGCGGTAGCGGCTCAAGAAGAACAAACTCGCGATTACGAGGACCGCTGGGATCAGCGAGAATCCGAGGGCCATCGCGGTCAATGCGGAATCGTTTTGCCACACCATTTCGGCTGCGGTTGTCGATTGGTAGCCGCCGAAGGCCAAGATCAGCGCGAACAGTCCGGGCCCCATCGCAAACCCGGCGGTCTCGCCAGCGGTCCAGATGCCGGTGAACACGCCGACACGGTTTTCACCAGAGGTTTCGGCGTCGTGTGCGGCAACGTCGGGCACCATCGCCATCGGGAACGATTGGGTTCCCGCGTAGCCGATACCGATGATCGCTGCGGCCACGTATACGAACGGCGACGGGCCGAAGTAGACGATCGTCAATAGCAGCATTCCGGCGATCAAGAATCCTGAGGACATGAAATAGCCGACCCGTTTGCTGCGAGTCCGGGCGTACCGTTCCCACAGCGGGGTCACCACGATCGCTGGGCCGACGAAGGCCACAAACAAGTAGGTGGCAGCCCCGGGGTTGTTGAGCAGGTCTTTCGCCACGTAGGCGACGCCCGCGAGCATGGCGCTAATGGCGAGGGCTTGAATGATGAAGGTCAGCAGCAGCATCCGAAAGTCGCGTGATTGGGCTACGATTCGCAACTGTTCGCTGAATGATCCGCCGGCAGTTTCTGTGGAGATTTCGGGAGCCTTCGCGGTGCCGAAATAGGCGCCGAGAGTGCCAACCATCAGCAGTCCGGCAACGAAGAGTCCCATGATTCGGTAGCCAGCGACGCTTGCTTCGCCGCCGAAGGCATTGACGATCATGGGTGAGAGGCCACCTGAAACGAGGATGGCGACAGCGAGCAGCGAGACGCGCCAGGTCATGAGCCGGGTGCGTTCCTCGTAGTTGTCCGTCATTTCGGCGGGCATCGACACATAAGGAACTTGGAAGAAGGCGTACGCGCTCGCGCAGGCGATGAACGCGATGACCACCCAAGCGGCACCGAGAGTTTTGGAATCGGTCGGTCCAGCGAAGAGCAGCGCGAAGAACACTGCCAGCGCGAGGCCGGACCAGATTAGGAAGGGCCGGCGACGCCCGCGAGGAGACCGGTGGCGGTCGCTGATGCGCCCCGCGATGGGATTCAGGATCACGTCCCAGAACTTTGGGATGAATACGATGACGCCGGCGAGGGCTGCGGCGATGCCGATCGTGTCCGTCAGGTAGGGCAGAAGTAAGAGGCCAGGCACTGTGGCGAAGGATCCAGTGGCCATGCTGCCCATGCCGTAGCCGATGTGAATGCGTTGAGGAAGTCGTTGCGACATACAAGCACTATGTCAGTCATCGAGCTTGCGAGGTGGCGTAGGTCACAATTTCGCCGCGAGTCTTTCGGGCCGATAGACGCTTGCGGCTTTCGGTACTGAGAGAATGGTTGGCGTGACGGAACCTCTGGTATTGGGAATCGAGTCCTCGTGCGATGAAACAGGAGTGGCTCTGGTTCGAGGCACCCAACTTCTCGGCCATTCGGTGGCCTCGAGCGTGGACGAGCACGTGCGGTTTGGCGGTGTTGTCCCCGAAGTGGCGAGCCGTGCGCACCTTGAAGCGATCGTGCCGACTCTCGATCGGGCCCTCGCCGAAGCTGATCTAACGATGGCTGATGTTGACGCGATTGCCGTCACGAGTGGGCCGGGGCTGACCGGCGCGCTGTTGGTGGGCGTCGCCGCAGCCAAAGCACTGGCGCTTGCTCACAATAAGCCGCTGTTCGGAGTGAACCATTTGGCTGCCCACGTTGCTGTTGATCAACTGGAGCACGGCCGCTTTGCCGAGCCGATGATTGCACTGTTGGTGAGCGGCGGGCACACCGAACTGTTGAAGGTCGACGACATCGCCACCGATATCACTCTGTTGGGCGGCACTATTGATGATGCCGCAGGGGAGGCATTCGACAAGGTCGCTCGCTTGTTGGGCTTGCCGTATCCCGGCGGGCCACACATCGATCGTCTCGCCCGCGAAGGCGATCCCAAAGCCATCGATTTTCCGCGCGCACTGACGCACGCCAAAGATAGTGAACGGTACCGTTGGGATTTTTCGTTCTCGGGTTTGAAGAGCGCCGTCTCGCGTCACGTACAGCGCGAACAAGCTGCCGGCAGGGCCGTGAACGTTCCCGACATCGCAGCCTCGTTCCAAGACGCCGTGTGTGACGTGTTGAGTCGCAAAGCTGTGGACGCGTGCCTGCATCACGAGATCCCGCGTTTGGTAATTGGTGGCGGTGTGGCCGCGAACGGTCGACTTCGCGAGTTCCTGGAGGAACGGACTGCGGCCGCCGGGATCGAGATGCGCATCCCCGAGAGAAGCCTGTGCACCGACAACGGCGCCATGGTGGCGGCGCTGGGGGCGGAAGTAGTGCGCCGCGGAATCGAGCCGAGTTCACTCGAACTCGCCGTCGATTCGGGGTTACCAGTCTCCCAGATCGTCGCCCGCGTCTAAGGAACCTCAGATACGCGGGGGCGCCTTGGACGCTTCGGTCGCATTGGTGATGTAGGTGTTGATCGCCTGGTCGAGGATCTGTTGTGGCGTGACGCCGCGGTCGGCTGCAGCTTCGGCGATGAGGCGGTGCGTGTAGGGGTTGATCGTGGCC
>JAAZCT010000073.1 GCA_012513165.1 Actinomycetales bacterium | reverse complement strand
TATTGAGGCTGAGCGCGCTAATGATGTCCGGAAGCGCGACGCTGACGATCGTGCCATCCAAGATCACGAGACCTACACCCAGAGCAATAACTGCGAGCGACCACCACTGCTTGCTTGTTGGCGGGATGTCTACCTCTTCTTCGAGGGTCATCGTGCTCATGTAGGGGTCCATCCGAGTGGGGCTGTTCATCCACATTTCTTCGTTCATGACATGGTAGCGAACGTCTCCAGCCTCGACGGCAGCGCAAAGCAAAGGCGCCCCATCTCGGTGGGAGATGGGGCGCCTTTGCTAGGACTTACTTAGACTCGTCGCCTTCGGCGGCTTCGTCAGCAGCAACTTCTTCGGCCGGAGCCTCTACTGCAACTTCCTCAGCAACTACCTCTTCGGCAGGCGCTTCGTCAATAACGACCTCGTCAACGGCTGCTTCTTCAACAACTGGTGCTGCTGGTTTAGCGGCCTTCTTCTCAGACTGAGCTTCGAAGGTCTTAGCTTCAACGATCTCGATGACGGCCATAGGAGCGTTATCGCCCTTACGAGGACCAATCTTCGTGATGCGGGTGTAACCGCCTGGCCGGGTGGCCATGTCTGGACCGATTTCGGTGAACAGCCTGTGCAGAACGCCCTTGTCACGAATGACCTTGACGACCTGGCGACGGTTAGCGACCGTGTCGGTCTTAGCCTTCGTGATCAGATGTTCAGCGTAGGGACGCAGACGACGAGCTTTAGCTTCGGTCGTGGTGATGCGGCCATGCTCGAAAAGCGACTGCGCCAAGTTGGCGAGGATGTGACGCTGGTGAGCCGGGCTGCCGCCGAGGCGTGCTCCCTTAGTGGGGGTTGGCATTGTTCTTCTCCTGAATTAAGTGTCAGAGCAGATCAGTACTGCTCGTCCTCGGCAAAATCTGCATCGTCATCGAAGCTGTCGATGACGGCGCTCGGATCGAAGCCGTGAGGGCTGTCTTTGAGGGCCAGACCCAATTCGGCCAGCTTCTCTTTAACTTCATCGATGGACTTCGAACCGAAGTTACGAATATCCAAAAGATCCTGTTCGCTACGGGTGATGAGTTCACCAACCGTGTGGATGCCTTCACGCTTGAGGCAGTTGTAAGAACGGACCGAGAAGTCCAGATCTTCAACGACAAGCGCCAAGTCAGCTGCGAGTTGTTCGTCTACCGGCGAAGGTCCGATTTCGACGCCTTCGGCCTCAACGTTGAGTTCGCGAGCCAATCCGAACAGTTCAACCAAAGTGGAACCGGCCGAAGCGATCGCATCACGAGGAAGGATCGACTTCTTGGTTTCCACGTCGATGACCAAACGGTCAAAGTCGGTGCGCTGCTCAACACGGGTTGCTTCAACCTTGTACGTCACCTTGAGCACTGGGCTGTAGATCGAGTCGATCGGCATACGGCCAATCTCTTCGTCGCCAATCTTGTTCTGCGCCGCCGCAACGTAACCGCGGCCGCGCTCGACAACCAACTCAATTTCAAGGTTGGCTTTCTCGTTCAAGGTAGCAATGTGCAAATCCGGGTTGTGGATTTCCACACCAGCAGGCGGAGTGATCGCTGCGGCAGTGACCGCACCGGCTTCGTTGGCCCGCAGGTACATAACGACTGGTTCATCGATGGTCGATGAAACAACGAGGGTCTTGATGTTGAGGATGAGTTCCGTGACGTCTTCAGTCACACCGGGAACGGTCGTGAACTCGTGCAAAACACCATCAACCTTGATCGAGGTAACAGCTGCACCCGGAATCGACGACAGCAGCGTACGACGCAGCGAGTTGCCGAGGGTGTAGCCGAAACCTGGTTCAAGAGGTTCGATGGTGAAGCGGGAACGGAACTCGTCGATAACTTCTTCGTTGAGTTCTGGACGCTGTGCAATCAGCATGTTTCTTCCTTTCCGAACCAACCACTATTTGAAGGCTCGGGTTAAGTGGATGAGAGGGATCAGATCTTCGAGTAGAACTCGACGATGAACTGTTCTTGGATCGGTACCACGATTTGTTCGCGGACTGGGTTCTGATGGATCAAGATGCGTCCACCTTCAGCCGAAACGTCCATCCAACCGGGGACCGTGGAAGAGTCGTGAGTTTCACGAGCCACGATGAACGGTGTGGATTCCATGGAGCGCGGCTTGACATCTATGATGTCGTGACGGCTGACCTGGAACGATGGGATGTTCGTCTTGACACCGTTGACGATGAAGTGACCGTGGGAAACCAACTGGCGAGCGTGGCGACGCGTGCGGGCAAGGCCTGCACGGTAAACCACATTGTCGAGGCGGGATTCCAACAAGATCAACAGGTTGTCACCGGTTTTACCGGGACGACGCGAAGCGGTCTCGTAGTACTTACGGAATTGCTTTTCGAGCACGCCGTAGGTGTAACGAGCTTTTTGCTTTTCATGCAACTGGGTGCGGTATTCCGATTCCTTAACGCGGGCACGACCGTGCTGGCC
>JAAZCT010000072.1 GCA_012513165.1 Actinomycetales bacterium | reverse complement strand
TGGCTGCATCATTTGAGACGTAACAGGAGGGATTGCCATGACGCGCAAGGAACAAGATCCAGGGTCAACGACCGAGCGGGAACTGCAAGAGTTAGCGGACCTAGAACGAAACCAATCAACATGGCAGAAGAAGAGCCCGGCCAGCAAGGTCATGTACGCGCTTGTAACGATCGCGATTGTGGGCGGCAGCCTAGCGTTGAGTAAGTTTGCTGATTCCAACAAAGACGATGCACAAACCGGGCAGGCTCCCGCGGGAGCATCCGCATCGTCGGCGCAGAGGACGAATCTTAAGTCGGGTTCATGTAATACGGCTACCGTTGCGCTAGACCGGGCTATGTCGCGCATTAGTGCCGGCGATAAGAGCGATTTTGACGGGTTCCATCAAACTGTGGATGCCGCGAGTGAGGATCTGCTTTCAGCGAGCGGAAATATTCGTGACCCTGAAGTTCGAGAAGTGTTCCAAGATGTTCAAGGCGCACTGATCGGCATGAAAGTAGCCATCGAACTTTCTGGGGATTCTGAGGCGTCGATTCAATACGCGAAAGATGCTATCGAGGACGAAACCAAGGAACTCGACCGGCAGGTTGCTGCGTTAGAAGCCCTCTGCAAGTAGTAGGAAACGTCGGCCCATCTTCGTGGGCGGCACCCCAGGATTTCGCGCGCGAACTTGTTTGAGGTTGTTAGCGTTGATCACAACGCAAGGGTGCGAGGGCGCTCGGGGCTACCCTCACGGGATCAATTCATCGAGTGTGTAGGGGTGCAGCATGGATACGAAAAAAGCGGAGAGAGTCGTCTCGTTGGGGATCGCGGCCGTCATGGTCCTAGTGTGGGCAGGGATGCGCCTCGCGTGGAACGCACCGTATGGGACTGGCATGGAAACGTTTGTCAATATCACGCTCGGCATTCATGTTCCGGCTGTTCTTGCGGCGCTGGTTGTCGCGGCAGTTTTCGGGTTCAGTTGGAAGTTCGGCAAGTTCTTGTGGCTGCCAGTCGTGTTGATGGTTCCGGGTCTCGTGCTCATTGCGCCGATCTTCATGGCAGTAATGGCGGCAATTTTCTTTGGCGCCGTCACGGTGGCTTATCTCGCGGGCTTGGCGTTGAACAGCGCTGACCAGAACGAGGCACCATGGCGTAACCAGAACCGGCTAGTGCTTCCGGTGGTCCTCGGTGCAGGCGCGTTGGTGGCGATGTACGGATTCTCCGGAGTCCCATCGTGGGACGAGGGCGTCATCTCCGCGATGCACACCTTCCCCATCGCCATGTTCCTCGTGCTCATCGGCGTGGCTGCATTCGTGGCAGGCAAACGCCACGAGATCCCCGTGCCAGCGTTCACGGCTATCGCTGTGATGTTTGCTGCTCACTACGTGGTCGATGGGATGCGCTTGCCGGTTGAAGAGTTCGCGGCAATCGCAGTTGCGGTTCTCGCGTACGTTGCAGGTCGCTTCATCGTGTCAGGCCAGCAGCGCCCGAACTTGCCGGCAGCTAGCAGCCGCGAAACGGTGTCGTCCTCGAACTAGAGGCTCGCTTGCACGCGTTCGCGGCCTGCTTTACGTTCCCGCGCCAGATCCCAGAGGAAGGCGTCGAAGTCAACCTCCATGGTGTGGCGCGGGGAATCGTAAAACTGTTTGAGGTTGCGTTCGTGCTCGTACCCCATCCGTTTGCGAATGTATTGGGGTGCGGGCAGCTTGTAGTCGCCGTTAATGATCTCGGCCACCCACTCACCTTGAGCTTGTGCTAACGGCATGACGGCGCCTACGGGTTGCAGCAGGCCGATGAAGAACAAGCCAGGGTGGTCTGGGTGGACGGTGCGCTTCCACAGCGGCAGGCTGTTGTCCGGCGCAGACAAGAAGTCCTCGTCGAAGAACGGGAACGTGACGTTATAGCCGGTGGCCCATACGATCAGGTCCGCTTCGACGCTGGTGCCGTCGGTGAACACGACCCGGTCGCCGTCGAGGCGTTCGATTCCCGGTTGCACAGCGATCGCTCCGGCGTCCAGTTGGGCGCGGATCTGTTCGGATTGCACCGGATGCGATTGCCCCGGCGTGTGGGGCGGCTTCGGCAAACCATATTTGGTCATATCGCCGGAGAGGATTGCGCCGATGCGAAGCCGCGCGGCGGTGGCCCACCAGGGGAGCCAACCGGGCAGCGCGACTTGGTCGAGGGCTTGGCCGAACACGAGCTTGCGCAGCACCCATTGCCCTCGGCGCACTGACCAGTGAGTGGTTTCGGCAACTTTCGAGGCTTCTACGGCGATGTCCATGGCTGAGTTGCCGGCTCCCACCACGACAACCTTGCGGCCTTTGAGTTGTTCTGCGGAACGGTAGCTGTGGGCGTGGATTTGTTCGCCGTTGAAGTCGCCGGGGTAGGCCGGGTCGGGCCAGCGTGGATCCCAGTGGTGGCCGTTGGCCACGAGTACGTAATCGTAATGCTGGGTGTTGTCGCCGTTGGGGCCGCTGGTGGAGACTAGCCAACCGAAGTTGGGGTCTGGTTCCACTTTGGTGACGGTGGTGTTGAAGGTGATTTTGTCGCGGAAGCCGAAATGTTGGGCGTAGTCCTCGAAGTAGGCGGCGATCTGATCGTGACGCGCATAGTGCGGATAG
>JAAZCT010000071.1 GCA_012513165.1 Actinomycetales bacterium | reverse complement strand
GCAGGTAACAGTGTGACCAAAAGGACATGACCCTCTCAAGACGCGGACTACTAGCGAGAGTAAAGTTGCCAAAGTGCCTGCGCGCCGAGTTTCGGCCGATCTGACGCACTTTCCAGACCCGTGAAGGACGGACATCATCGTGGATTTGATGGAGTACCAGGCGAAAGAACTGTTCGCCAAGCATGGCGTAGCCGTGACTCAAGGAATCGTTATCGACAAAGTTGAAGATGCGGCAGCAGCTGCAGAACAACTCGGCGGCTTTGTTGTAGTGAAAGCTCAAGTCAAGGCTGGAGGCCGTGGCAAGGCTGGTGGCGTCAAGCTCGCTAAGAGCGTTGACGAGGCCGTCGAGCACGCTCGCGCCATCCTCGGCATGGACATCAAAGGACACACGGTCAACCGTGTTTTGATCACTCCTGCCACCCCGCCGGTTGAGGAATACTACTTCTCCTTCCTGCTCGATCGCGCTAACCGCTCGCACCTGTGCATCGCCTCGGTCGAAGGCGGCGTTGAAATCGAAGAGGTCGCCAAGACCAACCCCGAAGCAGTTCGCCAGATCCCGGTTGACGCCCTCGAAGGCGTCACCCCAGAAAAGGCAGCCGCGATCGTCGACGAAGCTAAGTTCCCAGCAGAACTGCGCGATCAGGCCATCGAAATGGTTCAGGCGCTCTGGAAGGTGTACGTCGAAGAAGACGCCACCCTCGTAGAAGTCAACCCACTGGCTCGTCTTGAAGGCGACCGCCTCGAAGCACTCGACGGCAAGGTCTCGCTCGATGAGAACGCTTCCGAGGTTCGCCACCCAGATCACGCAGCATTCGAGATCAGCGAAGAAGCTGACCCCCTCGAAGCGAAAGCCAAGGCTCGTGGCCTCAACTACGTCAAGCTCGACGGTGAAGTTGGCATCATCGGCAACGGCGCGGGTCTCGTGATGAGTACCCTCGACGTTGTTGCGTACGCCGGTGAAAATCACGGCGGCGTGAAGCCAGCCAACTTCCTCGACATTGGCGGCGGAGCCAACGCGAAGGTCATGGCCGACGGCCTCGACGTCATCCTCAACGACCCGCAGGTCAAGAGCGTGTTCGTGAACGTATTCGGTGGCATCACCGCATGTGACGAAGTTGCTAACGGAATCAAGGGCGCCTTGGAAATCCTCGGCGACGCTGCCACCAAGCCGCTCGTTGTGCGCCTCGACGGAAACAACGTCGAAGCAGGACGTGCAATCCTCAACGACCTGAATCACCCACTCGTGACTCAGGCCGACACCATGGACGGCGCGGCCGACAAAGCCGCCGAACTAGCGAACGTTTGAGAATCGGAGACTTGAAGAAATGACTATTTACCTCAACAAGGACTCGAAGATCATCGTTCAGGGCATGACCGGTGGCATGGGCTCCAAGCACACCACCTTGATGCTCCAGGCTGATGCCAACATTGTGGGCGGCGTGAACGCTCGCAAGGCCGGAACCACTGCTGAACTTAACGGCAAGGAACTTCCGGTTTTCGGATCCGTCAAAGAAGCCATGGAAGCTACGGGCGCTGACGTGTCGGTGCTCTTCGTGCCACCAGCCTTCACCAAGGCTGCCTGCATCGAAGCGATCGACGCTGAAATTCCACTCATGGTGGTCATCACCGAGGGTGTTCCCGTTCAAGATACGGCCGAGGTCTTCGCCTACTTGCAAGGCAAGAAGACCCGCATGATCGGCCCGAACTGCCCAGGCATCATCTCGCCTGAAGAATCACTGGCTGGCATCACGCCGCACACCATCGCAGGTAAGGGCCCCATCGGCCTCGTGTCGAAGTCGGGCACCCTCACCTACCAGATGATGTACGAACTGCGTGACTACGGATTCACCACCGCAATCGGTATCGGTGGCGACCCCATCATCGGTACCACTCACATCGATGCACTCGAGGCGTTCGAAAACGACCCCGAGACCAAGGTCATCGTGATGATTGGTGAAATCGGCGGCGACGCTGAAGAGCGCGCTGCGGCTTACATCAAGGACCACGTCACGAAGCCTGTTGTGGGTTACGGGGCTGGCTTCACCGCTCCTGAAGGCAAGACGATGGGCCACGCTGGCGCGATCGTCTCCGGCTCCTCAGGCACGGCTCAAGCGAAGAAAGAAGCGCTTGAAGCTGCTGGTGTGAAGGTGGGCAAGACTCCTTCGGAAACTGCAGAGTTGATGCGAGAGATCCTCAAGTCGCTCTGATAGCCCGTACTAACGCTGGGCCGCATCTCTTTTTGAGGTGCGGCCCAGTGCTTTTCCTGCGCGGTTTGCGCGCTCGGGTGAACGCTAGCGGCAGGCGGTTTTGAGGTATTCGGTTCACCCATTTCGCTCTTGTGGGCGTGGTGAATGGCGGGAAGCCGATTTTCCCGGTTTGATAGTTAGGTGAGCGACGCAGAGAACTACACAGCTTGGCGACCGGCGGTTCGAACTGCCCTGTTGGCGCCGACACTTGGCATTCTGCTGTTCACGCTGATAGTTTTCTTCATCTCGGACGGCTGGACGCTCGAGGGAGCGTTACGCCGCGCCGCCGTTGTTTGGCTCTTCACGAGTGGATCTTCGATGCAGACCGATGGTGCGACGGTTGGCATTATTCCGTTGGGCGTCTTGGTCATTCAGGGAGGTCTAACGTACTTTGTCGCAGCTTGGTCTCTTCGTGGAGCACCGGTCGATCCGAGGGTATTCGCTCCTGTCGCCGCGGGCGTCGCAGCCAGCATTGCAGCGATTTTGGCTGTCGTCGTTTCCACCGACGAGATCACCATTCCTATGTTCCGTGCAGCGGCAGTCACGTTCTTGTTCGTCGGATCGCAAGCGGGGTTAGCGGCTCTTCACCGAGGGAAGCGTGTCTGGTTCGGGATGCCACGACGCTGGTGGCCCGTTGCTGAAGGATCTGCCGCGACGCTCATGCTTTTCTTTGGGGTCGCCACGTTGCTGCTGTTGCTTTTGCTAGTGACGTCGTTGCAAGACTCGGCAAACATGTGGGCCACGCTCTATCCGCAAGGTCAGGGATTCTTATTAGGCCTGTTCTTGATACTCGCATTCCCTACGGCCGTCCTTTGGACGGGAGCCGTGCTGTTAGGCACGCCGGTTTCTCTTGGTGGAGACGCATACGTCAATCTTGCTG
>JAAZCT010000070.1 GCA_012513165.1 Actinomycetales bacterium | reverse complement strand
TATTCGTGATGACAAAAACGTCCAACATCATCGCCACCACTCGATACATACCCCAAGCGATCAGGCCGAGTCCTAAAAAGAACACCACCCACGAGAGTTGTTCAGGCAGCCACGTCGCGAAGATCCACACGAGGAGTCCGCCACTGATCCATAAGCCAGCACGGACATACGCAATGGGATGCTTTTCAACGAGATCGATCACTTCTTCGCCCTCGACCGACAACAGGTGCCGCTCGATGCGGTGTCCGTTTCGCGAGGCGAGTGGCGACGACATGAGACGTTAGGAGGCGAGACTCGTGACGAAGACGCCGACTTGCTTAAAAGCAACGCCGATCCACGAGGACGCAGTCCGAACTGCCTCGGCAGCACTGGATGGGGACGTTATCAAGAAATAGATAACGAACCCCGCAAGAAATAGCAATAGAAGCTTCTTCACCACAGGGTTATGTTTACCGCAAAAGCTCAGAAAACTGCGGAGGCACGCCCAAAAGCTCTGGCACGACCCAGTGGCCTGAATCACATGGAGTCGGTTGTCTTGCGCAGTTCATCAGCCGCGGTGAACGGATCGAGACGCCCGCTGGCAACCCGATCAGACAAGCCGGCCAACAGTTGGCCGCCGCTCACATCGAAACCGCGCATTATCTCGGCGACGGCGATCGCTTGAATCTCACGCGAGGCTCGCTCTTCGCGGCGCGCTTGCAGCATTCCGGTGGCGTCGAGGTGATCTTTGTGGTCGGCGATGTGGTCGGCGATCTTGTCGATGCCGGTGCCTTCGGTAGCGATCGTCATCTCGATCGGAGGTTTCCAACTGTCAGCCCGAGCCGTCATCGACAGCCCGTTGCGCAGTTCACGACGCGTCGCTTCGGCACCGTCGCGGTCGGCCTTGTTGATGCAGAAAATATCGCCGATCTCCAGGATGCCGGCCTTCGCTGCTTGAATGCCGTCGCCCATTCCGGGGGCCAACAACACCAGACTCGTGTCGGCGAGTTGCGAGACCTCGATCTCGGACTGACCCACACCCACGGTTTCGGCGAGGATCACGTCGAAACCGGCTGCGTCCAACACGCGGATCGCGTGCGGTGTCGCCCATGAGAGCCCACCGAGGTGACCGCGGCTCGCCATCGAACGGATGAACACGCCCGGATCCATGCTGTGTTCTTGCATCCGGATTCGGTCGCCCAGCAAGGCTCCGCCACTGAACGGCGAGGAGGGATCGACCGCCAACACTCCGACGGTTTTGCCACGCTTGCGGAACTCGGTCACGAGCGCCGAAGTGGTGGTCGATTTGCCGACGCCAGGCGAACCGGTCAAACCGATCACATGGGCCCGGCCGGTGCGCGGAGCGAGCAACGCGCTCAACTCACGCAGTTGTTCAGATTCGCTCTCGACGAGCGTGATTAAACGTGCAATGTACCTGGTCTCCCCCGCTGCTGCGCGGGAGACCAGGTCCGTTACGTCAAACTGTCTTGGGCTCAAGCCTTCGGAACGCGAATGATCAAGGCATCGCCCTGACCGCCGCCGCCGCACAAGGCTGCAGCACCAGTGCCACCGCCACGGCGTCCCAGTTCGAGTGCCAAGTGCAACACGATGCGTGCGCCACTCATGCCGATCGGGTGACCGATGCTGATCGCGCCGCCGTTGACGTTGACACGATCTTCCGAAACGCCCATCTTCTGTGCCGAGACGATGCCAACTGCCGCGAACGCTTCGTTCAGTTCGAACAGGTCGATGTCTGCGACGTCGATGCCTTCCTTGGCAGCTGCCTTGGCGATGGCGTTTGCTGGCTGCTCTTGGAGCGTGGAGTCTGGACCAGCGACGTTTCCGTGCGCACCGATTTCAGCGATCCAGGTCAGGCCCAGTTCTTCTGCCTTGGCCTTGCTCATGATGACGAGCGCGCATGCGCCGTCCGAGATCTGGCTGGCGGTACCGGCCGTGATGGTGCCGTCTTTAGCGAAAGCAGGACGCAATTTGCCGAGCGATTCAGCCGTGGTCGAAGCGCGAACGCCTTCGTCAGCCGAAACGACGATCGGATCGCCCTTGCGCTGTGGAATCTCAACGGGGATGATCTCGTCTGCGAAAAGACCATTTGCGTGAGCTGCGGCTGCGAGTTGGTGGGAGCGAGCACCGAATGCGTCTTGTTCTTCACGCGTCAGGCTGTCAGTTCCAGCGTTGCGGGTTTCAGTCAAGGAACCCATGGCTTGGTCAGTCAGCGCATCCCACAAGCCGTCGTATTCCATGTGATCGAGCATGGTGGTCTTGCCGTACTTGGTGCCTTCACGCGATCCTTTGAGGATGTGCGGAGCCTGAGTCATGGACTCTTGTCCACCAGCCACGACGATGTCGTATTCGCCTGCGCGGATCATCTGATC
The DNA here is from genome assembly GCA_012513165.1 of Actinomycetales bacterium. Taxonomy (GTDB): domain Bacteria; phylum Actinomycetota; class Actinomycetes; order Propionibacteriales; family Nocardioidaceae; genus Aeromicrobium. The sequence goes on along the minus strand of JAAZCT010000070.1, from coordinate 2,144 downwards.
TGCCATGGCGATCGCGGTGATGCCCGAAAGGCAGACCTTGTTGACGGTCACGGCGGGAACGCTCATGGGGATGCCACCCTTGACGGATGCTTGGCGGGCAGGAACCTGCCCGGCGCCAGCTCCCAGAACCTGGCCCATGATGACGTATTCAACTTGATCGCCGGTGATTCCGGTCTTCTCGAGGGCGCCCTTGATCGCAATTCCGCCAAGATCGGAACCGGAAAGGGTCTTGAGGCCACCCAAGAGGCGACCTACGGGAGTACGCGCTCCCGCGACGATGACGGACTGTGTCATGTGTTTCTCCTATGAGGTACAAAGCAGTATTGGCCACTGTACCGCGCCGGCCGAGAAGGCGAAGCGTGGCAAGGATCTCACCCTTTTAGTAGGCAATTGCGTTAGGCCCAGTGGCGGCTGTCCATTAGTGTTTCTCCTTATGACCAGCAATCCGCTTGTACCCGGACACCTTTTGGTGGCCATTGACCATGTCGGCATCGCCGTACCTGACCTTGACGATGCGTTGGAGTTCTACTCCCGCGTGTTCGGTTTGGAATCGATTCACGAAGAAGTGAACGAAGAACAAGGTGTGCGCGAAGCCATGCTCGCCGTTGGCGACTCGGGCAGCTGCATCCAGCTCCTCGCTCCACTTTCGGACGAGTCAACGATCGCGAAGTTCATCGATCGCAACGGACAAGGCATCCAACAGTTGGCCTACCGGGTCACCGATATCGACGCCGTTTCGGCCACCTTGCGTGACCGTGGCGTTCGCCTGCTCTACGAAACCCCCAAGAACGGCACCTCCAACAGCCGCGTGAACTTCGTGCATCCAAAAGATGCTGGCGGAGTTCTCGTGGAACTGGTTGAACCAGCGGCGCACTGATCCCTCGCGCAGCCAGCAACGAACCCCAGTCATACCTAGGCGATGGGTTGCCCGACATGGCACAGCATCGCGCTAGGTAACATCTGTCTAATCCCCAAAACGAAGGACGATCGTGCAACACATTCTTGACGCCATTATGGCGGGTGAAACATCCCCAGAAATTTACGAAAACCTCGAACTCCCCTCGACTTTCAAGGCCATCACGGTCCACAAAGACGAAGAGAACATGTTTGATGGCGTTCCCACCAAGGAAAAGGATCCTCGCAAGAGCCTCCACCTTGACGATGTGCCATTGCCAGAACTCGCTCCGGGCGAAGCACTCGTGGCCGTGATGGCCAGCGCTATCAACTACAACACAGTTTGGACTTCGATCTTCGAGCCAGTTTCCACGTTCCGCTTCCTTGAGCGTTACGGCCGCTTGTCCGAATACACCAAGCGCCACGATCTTCCGTACCACATTGTGGGCTCGGACCTCGCCGGCGTTGTGTTGCGCACCGGACCTGGCGTCAACGCTTGGAAGCCCGGAAACGAAGTTGTGGCCCACTGCCTTTCAGTTGAACTCGAAAGCCCAGACGGCCACGACGACACCATGATGGATCCACAGCAACGTATTTGGGGCTTCGAGACCAACTTCGGTGGCCTCGCACAGCTTGCCATCGTGAAGTCGAACCAACTCATGCCTAAGCCGGATCACTTGACGTGGGAAGAAGCCGCTAGCCCGGGCCTCGTGAACTCGACCGCTTACCGTCAGTTGGTGTCGAAGAACGGCGCCAATATGAAGCAGGGCGACGTCGTGTTGATCTGGGGCGCCTCGGGTGGCCTCGGCTCCTACGCAACGCAGATGGCCCTCAACGGCGGAGCGATCCCCGTATGTGTGGTTTCCAGCCCAGATAAGGCTGAAATCGTGCGTTCACTCGGCGCTGAGCACATCATCGACCGTTCCGCTGAGGGTTACAAGTTCTGGAAGGACGAGAACACTCAAGATCCGAAGGAATGGCAGCGTTTCGGTAAGAAGATCCGCGAGCTCACCGGCGGCGAAGATCCAGACATCGTCTTCGAACACCCGGGCCGTGAGACCTTCGGCGCCTCGGTTTACGTCACGCGAAAGGGCGGCACGATCATCACGTGTGCGTCGACTTCGGGCTTCATGCACGAATACGACAACCGCTACCTGTGGATGAACCTCAAGAAGATCATCTCGAGCCACTTCGCCAACTACCGCGAGTCGTGGGAGGCCAACCGTCTCATCGCCAAGGGCGCCATCCAC
>JAAZCT010000069.1 GCA_012513165.1 Actinomycetales bacterium | reverse complement strand
GCTACCGAGTCGGCTCTATGGCAGGCGCTCGAACGTGTACGGCTAGCCGATTTCGTGCGCGGACTGCCCGAAGGTCTAGAAACGCTGGTGGGTGAGGCAGGCGGACGCCTCTCGGGCGGAGAACGCCAGCGCTTGTGTGTTGCGCGGTTGCTCTTGAGCGGCCATCGCATTTGGATTCTCGACGAACCGACAGAGCATTTGGATGCGCCCACCGCGAAGGCGCTGATGGCCGACGTGTTGGCGTTGACCCATGAAGGAACTGAACCGATTCGCAGCATCATCGTGATCAGTCATATCGATTCGGTCTTGGCGGAAACTGAACAACACGTGAGTTTGTCCGCCCGGTTGTGAGCGACTGCAGGCCTCGTGGGTGTGCCGGCGTCGCGGGCTTCGCTAAAGTGAACGAGTGACTGGTCTGAACCTGATTGTTATCGCCGTTGGCGCGCTTGTTCTGTTGTTTGGCATCGGGGCGACTGTTGCGGTCGTTTCGCGCAAGAACCGCGAACTGGCGGCACCGAAAGCGCCCGAAGCGATCGAATCGCCGCTCGAAGTCCCCACACCGACCGAGCGCGCAGACACAACCGGTGAACCTGCGGGCGCCGAGGACGCGCCAGAGGAAGCAGCGCCAACGGATGTGCCGACTGCGCCGCGTGGCCGCCTAGCCCGATTGCGCGAAAGGCTTGCTCGCAGTCAGTCGTCCTTGGGTCGAGGGCTCATGAGCCTCCTCGGTGCAGGAGACCTCACCGAGGCGCAATGGGAAGAGATTGAAGACACCCTGCTCGCGGCCGACGTTGGCGTGGGCCCGGCAACCGAGTTGGTCGAAAAGCTCCGGCTCCACCTCGCTGCCGAAGGCAACAAGACTCCCGAAATCGTCCGGTCGGTGCTGCGCGAGGAACTCATCGCGATGGTCGATCCCGCGCTGGATCGAACACTGAAACTCCAGAACCCAGACGGTCTGCCTGGCGTGGTGCTGGTGGTAGGAGTCAATGGAACAGGGAAGACCACCACGGTCGGACGGATCGCCCGGGTCTTGGTTGCCGAAGACAACACCGTGGTGCTGGGTGCCGCCGACACATTCCGCGCAGCAGCGGCCGATCAACTCCAAACGTGGGGCGAGCGCGTTGGCGCCAGTACTGTTCGCGGGCCTGAAGGTGGAGATCCGGCCAGCGTTGGTTTCGATGCCGTCAAGCAAGGCATCGAACAGAACGTGGACGTCGTCTTGGTCGATACTGCGGGTCGATTGCACACCAAGTCTGGACTCATGGACGAACTTGGGAAAATCAAGCGCGTCATCGAGAAACAAGCGCCGATCACCGAAGTGTTGTTAGTTATCGACGCCACGACCGGCCAAAACGGTTTGACCCAGGCACGTGTATTCGCCGACGTCACGAATGTGACTGGAATTGTCTTGACGAAGCTCGACGGTACCGCGAAGGGTGGCATCGTGATCGCGGTGCAGCGAGAACTCGGGGTTCCGGTGAAGTTCGTCGGCCTTGGCGAGGGGCCCGACGATCTCGCGCCGTTCGATGCGGTCGAGTTCGTCGACGCTCTACTCGAGTAGGAACCATCGCGCGGAGTTTGTTTCGGCGTGCTGCCCAGATCGCTTGACGGTTTCGATAGGCTGAGACCCTATGTTTGATTCCCTGCAGAGCCGCCTCCAAACGGCCTTCAAGAGCCTTCGCGGCAAAGGCCGCCTCACCGATGCCGACATCGACGCGGTCGCGCGCGAGATTCGCTTGGCACTACTTGAAGCCGATGTCGCGGCTCCAGTGGTCCGACAGTTCATCGACTCGATCAAAGAACGCGCGCGCGGCGAGGAAGTCAGCAAGGCCCTCAACCCGGCACAACAAGTCATCAAGATCGTTAACGAAGAGCTCGTCAACATTCTCGGTGGAGAAACGCGTCGGATTCAGTTCGCTAAGAATCCACCAACCGTCATCATGCTGGCGGGCCTCCAAGGCGCCGGCAAAACGACTCTTGCGGGAAAGCTCGGTCTCTGGCTCAAATCCCAAGGCAATTCGCCGCTCCTAGTCGCGGCTGACTTGCACCGACCCAACGCCGTCACTCAGTTGCAGGTCGTAGGCGAACAGGCTGGAGTCACGGTGTTCGCTCCAGAGCCGGGCAACGGCGTCGGTGATCCCATCGAAGTAGCGCGCGCGGGTGTCGCGCACGCAGAACGTACGCTGCACGATGTGGTGATCGTCGATACGGCCGGACGTCTGGGCATCGACGACGAACTCATGCAGCAGGCCGCCGATATTCGGGCCGCAGTCAACCCTGACGAAGTCCTGTTCGTGATCGACGCGATGATCGGTCAAGACGCGGTCAACACCGCTCAGGCCTTCCTCGAGGGCGTCAATTTCACTGGCGTGGTCCTCTCCAAGCTGGACGGCGACGCTCGCGGTGGTGCCGCGCTCTCGGTTCGATCGGTTACCGGCCGTCCGATCATGTTCGCATCGACCGGCGAGAAGCTTCAAGACTTCGACGTCTTCCACCCAGACCGGATGGCGTCACGCATCCTCGACATGGGCGATGTACTTACCCTCATCGAACAGGCGGAGAAAGCGTTCACTGCCGAAGAAGCCGCCAAGACCGCCGAACGCCTCCAAGAGGGCCAGTTCACCTTGGGTGACTTCCTGTCGCAGATGGAAGCTCTCTCCAAGATGGGCTCCATGACGAAAATGTTGGGCATGCTGCCTGGCATGGGTCAGTTCAAAGACCAGCTCGCCAACTTCGATGAACGCGAGATCGACAAGATCAAAGCGATCATTCGGTCGATGACCCCATCCGAGCGCGATAACCCCAAGATGATCGATGGTTCACGCAGGGCTCGCATCTCGAAGGGCTCGGGCACCCAAGTCAGCGACGTCAACCAGCTGGTAGATCGCTTCTTTGACGCCGCGAAGATGATGAAAAAGATGGCCAAATCCGGATTCGACCCAGCAGCCGCTGGGCCGGGGATGCCCGGAATGCCGGGGCTCGGCGCGAGCAAGCGCGCGGGGGCCAAGCAGCCGAAACAAAACAAGAAGAAGAACAAGCGCGCCTCGGGCAATCCGGCAAAGCGGGCGGCCCAAGAATTGGCAACTCAGACAACAAAGCCGAGCGGTCCAGGTGCCTTCGGATTCTCTGATCCGAGCGCTCCTGATTTCGAACTACCCAAGGAACTGCGCGATCTGATGTGATGTGATCTTTCGCAACGTGCAAGAGATCACATCTCAACACAGAGGGCAGGTTTGGCGTACCCGAATCGGTTCTGGCATAATTGGCCATTGCGTCCGGAACCGGCGTGGACCCTCTCATCCACAAAGATTCCGGCCCCCGATGTCGAGCGGCCTGCCCCACAAGTCGCAAACCATCACCACCCGTACAGACAACAAGGAGACACCACGCTCGTGGCAGTCAAGATTCGCCTCAAGCGGATGGGCAAAATCCGCACCCCGTTCTACCGCATCGTCATTGCCGACTCGCGCACCAAGCGCGATGGTCGTGTCATTGAAGAAGTCGGCACCTACAACCCCAAGACTGAGCCTTCGACGATTAACGTGAATTCCGAACGCGTTCAGTACTGGCTCGGCGTTGGCGCTCAGCCAACTGAGTCTGTAGCTGCGATCCTCAAGCTGACCGGCGATATCGGTGGCAAGAACACACTCAAGCATCCCGAAGCAAAGCCTGACAAGGCACTTGCTTTCGAAGCTGCTTTGAAGGAATTGCACGCCGAGCCTAAGAAGGACGCAACGACCAAGGCCAAGAAGGCTAAGGAAGAAGCACCTAAGGCTGAAGAGGCTCCTGCCGAAGAAGCCAAAGCCGAAGAAGTCAAGGCTGAAGAAGTAGCTGCTGAAGAAGCGCCTGCTGAAGAAGCCAAGGCAGAAGAGGCCTGATTGTGGC
>JAAZCT010000003.1 GCA_012513165.1 Actinomycetales bacterium | reverse complement strand
TGTCTCGACGCTAACACTCGCGAGATAGTCACGCAGACTGAGAGAGTTTCGCGATCTGGCTGAGCAAACCGTTAACAAACTTGGGCGATTCATCGGTAGAGAGTTCTGTCGCTAGTTCCACAGCTTCACTGATCGCAACTGCATTCGGCACATCCTCACAATGCAGAATCTCGAACGCAGCAATTCGCAACAGATTTCGATCGACAGCTGGCATGCGATCAAGGGTCCAACCGGACGCGTGCTCGGCTAGGAGTCCGTCGATTTCTTCGCGGTGCTCTACGACGCCCTCAACCAAAGTAACGGTATAAGCGTTGATGGGCGGATCGTTGTGCTTCATACGCTCTTCGAGCGTTCCGTTGAGCGCTAGACCACGAGTCTCGGACTCGAACAGCACGTCCAGAGCGCGCTTGCGATATTTCGACCGTGCGCCCATCAGGACTGCACGCGACCAAGGTAGCTGCCGTCGCGGGTGTCGATCTTGACTTTCTCACCATTCGTAATGAACAGCGGAACCTGAACTTCGCGGCCAGTTTCCAGTTTCGCTGGCTTGGTTCCACCACTGGATCGATCGCCTTGGAGTCCGGGCTCGGTGTATTCGATCAGCAGTTCAACCGAAGCAGGGAGTTCGATGTAGAGCGGAGTATCTTCGTTGACAGCCACGACCGCGTTCTGGTTTTCCAGCAGGAAGTCCTTGGCGTCACCGACGACTGCGTCGCTGAGTTCGAGTTGATCAAAGTTGCTCAAATCCATGAACACGTACGAAGTTCCGTCGTGGTAGAGGTACTGCATATCGCGCTTGTCAACGTTGGCGATATCGACCTTGACGTCGGCGTTGAAGGTTTTGTCTACTGTCTTGCCAGAGAGCACGTTCTTGAGCTTGGTGCGCACCACTGCGCCGCCCTTGCCTGGCTTGTGATGTTGGAACCACGTGACGGCCCACAACTGGCCATCAATCCGCAAAACCATGCCATTCTTCAGGTCGTTCGTGGTTGCCATCAGCTGATCTCCATCAATTCAGTAGTCACGTCAGTCAGAACCACAGGTCCGGCCTGATCCACCAGAACTGTGTCTTCGATGCGCACTCCGCCACGATCCGCCAGATAGATACCTGGCTCCATCGTCAACACCATGCGACGTTCGATTCTACCGACCGAGGTTGAGGTGAAGAACGGGTCCTCGTGAATGCGTAAACCTACGCCGTGCCCGAGCCCCGTGGTGAAGCTCTCTAGCCAGCCTGATTCGGCCAAGTCACGGCGGACTTGCGCATCAATGTCGGCGATGCTGGCACCCGGTTTCAGCGCTTGAACTCCGAGCGCCTGAGCTTGCCTGACAGCGACATAAATCTCGCGCTGCCAGTCCAAAGCTTGACCGATGACCACGGTTCGGGTGCAATCGGCCCGGTAGCCCGCCACCAACGCACCAAAGTCAATCTTGAGGAAGTCCCCCGGTTCCACGAGCCGTTCGGTGGGCTCGTGGTGTGGGATCGCGGAGTTTGGTCCGCTGGCGACGATCGTGTCGAAGGCACGGTCATCTGCACCTAACTCGCGCATCAGCGTTTCAATGCGAACGGCGATCTGCCGCTCGCTGACTCCCAACAGTGGTTCTTCCCAAAGTCGTGTGAGTGCGGCGGCTGAAATCTCGCACGCTTGAGTCAGTGCTTCGATCTCGGGTTCATCTTTGATGAGCCTCAGCCGTTCGATCAGGTTTCCGGCGGCCGGCAGTTCGCCGAGCGTTCGCCATTCATCGACCGTGATTAGGTGAGTTTCTGCTGCCCAGCCCCCCAGCCCGTGACCGAGTGCTGCGCCCACCAAGTCTCGTGTGATCTCGTGGCGTTCAATCCAGACTTGTTCGCGGGCTTGATCGAGATAGCGGCCGTCGGTAAAGAAAGCGCACTCCCCCGCCGCAGGGACCAGCAGCAGTGCGTTCGAGCCAGTAAACCCAGTGAGGTAGCGAATGTTGACCAGATCGGTGACGACTAATCCGGCGTGCCCCGATTCGGCGAGTATCGCTTGGAGATTCTGAGTTCGCTGTTCGTGCCAGGACATGTCAGTTTCCGCTGATCGCGGCGAAACTCTCGCGTAATGAGTCTTCGTCAGGGCCGGCGAGGATCCGAGTTTTTCCCAGACCGTCAAGAATCACGAAACGCAACTGCGAGCCGCGTGACTTTTTATCGAGTCTCATGGCGGCAAGCATCTCGTCGAAACTGCCATCGGACCAGGCGATAGGCAGGCCCACGAGGCTAAGCGTCGCACGGTGCCGCGCCACGAGGTCTGCATCAACGAAACCGGCCCGACGGCCGAGTTCCGCGGCGAACACCATACCGACAGCGATCGCTTCACCGTGACGGTTCTGGTATTGCTCATAGCGTTCGATCGCGTGGCCAAGCGTGTGCCCATAGTTCAGTGCTTCGCGGCCGATCGTGCCGTCGGCGCCAGTTTCTTTCAGATCGCGGGCAACGGTTTCGGCCTTTACTGCGATACCGCGCATGATCAGGTCTGCCAGCAGGTCGGAGCCCGGATCCATAGCTTCGCTCGTGCGGTCCTCGATGTCGTTAAGGATGGTGGAATCGGCAATGAAACCGCATTTGACGACTTCGGCCAATCCACCCGAGATCTCGCGGGCAGGCAGACTGGTCAAGATCGAGAGTTCGCAGATCACTCCGGCTGGTTCGTGGAACGCACCGACTAGGTTTTTCCCGGCAGCCACGTTGATGCCGGTCTTCCCGCCGACTGCAGCGTCCACCATCGCGAGGATCGTGGTTGGAACGGTAATGAATGAAATACCACGCAGCCAAGATGCCGCGATATAGCCGGCCACATCCGTGGTTGCGCCGCCGCCGATACCGATCACTAGATCGCTGCGTGTGAAACCAGCGGCACCGAGTTGATCCCAGGCATCGATCACGAAACCGATGGTTTTGGCGTTCTCGCCGTCGGGCGCCGCGATGGTCAGCACCTGTTTGTCTGGGAACTGTGCGGCGATCTGGGCCGCGAGTTCGCTCATGTGAGGCGCATGGATCAGCGCGATGCGTTCAACGTTCGCCGCAACCATCGACGGGAGTTCGGCTAATGCTCCCGTTCCCAATACAACTTCATAGGGCTGTTGAGTGGCTACTGTGAGCCTGCGAAGCGCCATTAGTTGGCAACCTCTGAGGTGAGGAGCGGCACGAGTTCGGCTGCTACATCGGCCGGGGTCCGATCGTTGGTGGAGACCACCAGCGTGGCCACTTCGTTATAGAACGGAAGCCTGGCATCCAAGAGGTGTTTCATTTGCGAGCGCACGTTGCCGAGCAAGAGTGGCCGGTTGCGGTTCATTCCCACGCGGGCGACGGCGTTGCTCAAGTCGACGTCGAGGAAAACCACGCGATGACCGGCGAGGGCAGCTCTCGTGTCTGGGTTCATGATCGCTCCGCCACCCAGCGCCAAGACGCCGTCGTGTTCACCCAATGCCGTGACCACGGCAGCCACCTCTAGGGCACGAAACTCAGCCTCGCTGCGAGTGACGAAGATATCTGCGACGCTCATGCCCTCTTGGGCTTCGATGTCTTGGTCGGTGTCGCGGACCGTCACGCCGAGCGCGTCCGCGACAAGACGCGCGACCGTGGTTTTGCCGGCACCTGGTGGGCCAACAAACACTGCGATCGGTTTCATCGGTAACTCAGGGAATCGAGGTAACCGTTGACGTTGCGACGAACTTCGCCGACCGAGTCGCCACCGAACTTCTCCAAAATTGCGTCTGCAACGACGAGCGCGACCATAGCTTCCGCGACGATGCCTGCTGCCGGCACGGCGCAGACGTCTGAACGCTGGTGGTGGGCCACAGTGGCTTCGCCTGTGGCGACATCGATGGTTTTGAGCGCGCGAGGCACGGTTGCGATGGGTTTCATTGCAGCGCGAACACGCAGTATCTCGCCTGTGGACATTCCACCCTCCGTGCCGCCTGCACGGCCACTGCTGCGGCGAATGCCTTCCGGCGTTGACACGATCTCGTCGTGCGCCAAAGATCCGCGAGTGCGAGCCAGATCGAAACCGTCGCCTATTTCAACGCCCTTGATCGCTTGAATGCCCATCAAAGCGCCCGCGAGTCGGCTGTCGAGCCGGCGATCCCATTGCGTGTGCGATCCCAAGCCGGGCGGTAGGCCTTCAACCAATACTTCGACTACACCGCCGAGGGTGTCGCCCTCTTTGTGAGCGGCATCGATCTCAGCGACCATGGCGTCGGTTGTGGCCGGGTCGAAACAGCGAACCGGGTTGGCATCGAGGTCTGAAACATCTGATTTGTGTGGCAGCGTGCCTGCCGGAGCAGCGACAGTTCCGAGTTCCACCACGTGGCTGAGCACGGTTGCACCCGTGGTTTGTTCGATGAATCGGGCGGCAATCTCACCCAAAGCGACTCGTGCCGCGGTTTCACGGGCACTCGCGCGCTCCAAGATGGGGCGAGCCTCAGTGAAGTCATACTTTTGCATTCCGGCGAGATCTGCGTGGCCGGGACGTGGCCGCGTGAGCGGCTCGTTGCGCTTCGAGCCAGCCAAGACCTCCGGATCAACCGGGTTCGGCGACATGACCTGTTCCCACTTGGGCCATTCGCTGTTGCCGATGCGCAAAGCGATCGGGCTGCCGAGAGTTTTTCCGTGCCGAAAGCCCCCGACAAGTTCGAGCTCATCAGCTTCGAACGCCATACGAGCACCGCGACCGTATCCGAGTCGACGACGGGCCAAGGCCTCGTCAATATCGTCGCTCGTGACTTCGACCCCAGCGGGCAAACCATCGAGTGTGGCAACAAGTGCAGGGCCGTGTGATTCTCCGGCCGTCAACCAACGCAGCATGTGGTCGATTCTTTCACGCGCACGCGGGTCTCGGAGAACTGGTCAGAAGTGTCGCCAGGTTCACGAGGCAAACCAATCAGGTCAGCAGCAGCGCAAAGAGGGCACCGAACACCATGAAGGGTCCGAAAGCCAAAGGAGCCTGACCGCGTAAACGCCCCCGCTGCCTGATTAAGCCGATCACCGCTCCGAGCGCGAAGCCGGCGTAAATGCCCACGAATGTGGGTGTCACACCGAGCGGGCCGAGCACGACGCCCAAAACAGCCGACAAGCGCACATCTCCGTAACCGAACGCGCCGCCGACTAGGATTTTGGCGATCAAGTACAGCAGCCAGAAACTGCCGAACACGATCAGGTCTCCGTATAGGGCGTGTTTGAGAACGTCGATGTCTTTCAACCACAAGGCACTGCCAGCGATCAGGATCCAACTGGCGACCCATGTAGGAGCGACGATCAGGTAGGGCAAAAGATGTGTGTGCCAATCGACATACGCCAACAGCACCCCCACTGCGGCCAACAAAATCCAAACAGGCAAAAGTTTCGGCTCGGAAATCCACCACCCTGCAAGCCCTCCGTAGACGCCCGCCGCGAGCGCCAACCACAGGCCAAGACGGGGGCGCGAGCCCAAATCCGCGTAGAGGATCTTGTCTGGTTCAGGTTCTTCAGACTCTTCAACAACATCCGGTTCTTCAAGCTCTGCGAGTTCCTCTGGCGCCGGGGGTTCCGGCAGGACTCGCAGCACCCATGGACCGAACGCGGCAAGGAGAGCGGCGGCTAATCCAGAAACAAGAGCAATCACGGCCCGAGACTAACCCGAAACCCCCATGAATGGTGTGAGCAACTCACAGGGTCGTGCGAACCTACGAGATCTCAGCGCGAGCCGAGTTCAGTCAAAGCAGCTTTCGTGAGTAGGTCTGGGGAGACGGTTTCGCCAGTCATCGCCGTCAATTGCAGAACTGCTTGATGCGCGAGCAAGTCGATTCCGGTGACGAGTGGGGTGCCATCGTGTTGCGCCGAGACCATGACCGGGGTGGGCCAAGGATCGTAAACCACGTCAAACACTGCGTTCGCTGTTGCTGTGATCGAGTGTTCAAGACCTGCGACCGCCGGCGCGGGGACCGTCGTTACGACAAGGTCAACACTCGCGGCTGGTTCGTCAGTGATTGCGGCGATCTCGGTGTTGAGTCCCAGGCTCTGGGCGAAGGCAGCTGTTTCGAGTGCTGTGCCGCGGTTGCGCACGCGCAGTTCCAACTGTGTCGCGCCGAGTTTGCTGGCCACGTATGCCATCGAAATCGCCGTTGCGCCCGCACCATAGATGCGAACCGTATTAACGCGGTTGATTCCCACCGCGTGGAGCGCCGAGGTAGCGCCAGGCACGTCGGTGTTGCTGGCGTTCCAGCCGGCCGCCGAACGTATCAGCGTGTTCGCGACGCTCAGTTTGAGTACGTCGTCGCTCTTGTGTTGAGCCGCTGCAGCGGCTTCGAGTTTGAGCGGAGCAGTCACGGAAAACCCTCGCCAAGAATCGTCGCAGCGGGCCAAGAAATGCTCGAGTCCGCCGGCGCCGATCTCGATCGCTTGGTACTCCCAGTCCAATCCGAGTTCGCGATACGCAGCCCGGTGCATTGCAGGCGAAAGCGAGTGACTGATCGGCGAACCCAAAACGCCGCATCTGGTTCTTGTCATAGAGCGCCCGACTTGCGCGCGGCAGCGAGATCGTTCAGATGCCCCTGGTACGTGTCGTTAAAGATTGTCTCGCCGTTAGTGACAGCAAAGAAGAACTTCCAATCGCCGCTGGCCGGGTTCAGAGCAGCT
>JAAZCT010000010.1 GCA_012513165.1 Actinomycetales bacterium | reverse complement strand
TTCAAACACTTCACGGAATGCCGCATAAGCCAACTGTGCGTTGGCAACAGCGGCTTGGCCGCGCAGTTCGCTTGAGTCGGGAAGTTGAGCGTCCACTGCCGAATCAAGGCGACTGATGAAGAACGACGCAACCGAGTGAATCGTCGAGATATCGCGACCTTCGGCTAAAGCTTGTTCGAGACCGTAAAGGTAGGCATCCATCACGGCTCGGTAGCGTTCGACCGAGAAAATCAACGTGACGTTGACGCTAATTCCAGCCGCGATCGTGGCGGCGATCGCGGGCAATCCGGCCTCGGTCGCCGGAATCTTGATCAGAACGTTCGGCTTATCGACGATGCCCCAGATACGCTGAGCTGCATCGATCGTGCCCTCAGTGTCCTGGGCGAGCGTTGGTGCCACCTCAATGGAAACCCGGCCATCGATGCCGTCCGTGCTCTCGTAGACCTGTGCGAACAGTTCGCATGCCATCCGCACGTCGTCGGTCGTCAGACCCTCGATGACCTCGTCGACGCTGGCTCCCGAAGCAACCAGCGCAGCGATGCTTGGACGGTAGCGTTCGCCCTTCGCCAAGGCGTTGGCGAAGATAGTCGGATTTGTGGTCACACCAACCACACCATGACTCGACATGAGCGTGGCCAAATTGCCCGTTTCGATCCGATCTCGTGAGAGATCATCGAGCCAAATGGAAACGCCTTGGCGTGCAAGTTCGCTGGTTGGGGTAGTCATCGTGCATCCTTTCAGCGAGGTGCAAAAAGTGCGGTGCAGCTCTCGCAATGTGGGGCGTCGTGAGGTTCCTTGTGAACTCAGGTCCGGTCGAATGTGGTCATTTACTCAGATCCGGCATGGGCGATCCTGTGGGTCGAACCTTGACTGCGAAACCGTCGTTGCGTGCCGCAGTTGAAATCGACTGCTCGGCCGCGTTCACGACGGCTTCTGGCGTGATGCCGAAACGTTCGAAAAGTTCACCGAACGGTGCCGAAGCGCCGAAGTGCTCGAGTGAAACAACTTCACCTGCGTCGCCTACGATGTCTCGCCAACCGAGCGAAATGCCCGCTTCGACGGCCACACGTGCTCGAACGCGTGGTGGGATGACGCTATCGCGATATTCAGGCGTTTGCTCTTCGAACCATTCAAGACAGGGCATCGAAACTACGCGTGCCGCAATTCCCTTCGCACTGAGACGCGCCCGTGCTTGAACGGCTACCTGGACTTCAGAGCCAGTGGCTATGAGGACAACATCCGGTCCCGCCTTGTCTAGATCAGCCGGCGAATCCAGCAAGACGTAAGCGCCCTTAGCGACGCCTTCTGCGGAGCCCCAATCTCCGCCCCGTTCAAAGACCGGGACGTTCTGACGAGTGAGAGCCAATGCTGCTGGGCGATCGGTACGGCCTAGCAAAATCTTCCAGGCTTCGATCGTTTCATTGGCATCCGCGGGACGGATCACGTCAAGACCAGGAATGGCGCGTAGTGACATGACGTGTTCGACGGGCTGGTGGGTCGGACCGTCCTCGCCAAGGCCGATGGAGTCGTGGGTCCACACATACGTCACTGGCAATCCTTGAAGCGCAGACAAGCGAACTGCTGGTCGCATGTAGTCGCTGAACACCAAGAACGTGCCGCCGTACGGACGAGTGGGCCCATGCAAGGCCATACCGTTCATGATCGCGCCCATGGCGTGTTCGCGAATACCGAAGTGAAGCACACGCCCGTACCACTGGCCACGAACAGCATCACTTGAGTTCGAGGGAGGCAGGAACGAAATCTCGCCCTTGGGTGTGGTGTTGTTCGAGCCAGCGAGGTCTGCCGAGCCGCCCCACAATTCGGGCAAGTTCTTTGCGGCAGCGCTCAGGAAAGCACCTGAGGCAACTCGTGTGGCTACGCCCTTCGCATCAGCCTCATAGACCGGCAACTCAGAATCCCAGCCCTCTGGCAGTTCTTTGGAGTTCAAGCGATCGAGAAGTTGCTTGCGGTCTCTATTCGAGTTGGCCCAGAGATCAAATTGAACTTGCCACTCATCCTGTGCTGCCTGGCCTCGGGCCTTCGCTGCATGAGCGTGTTCGAGAACGTCGGCATCAACAGCAAAGTCTTCAGCAGGATCGAAGCCCAAGAGCTCTTTCGTTGCTCGGATTTCTGCTTCGCCCAAAGCCGCACCGTGGGATGCGCCTGTGTTGCGAGCGGTCGGTGCCGGCCAGGCAATAATCGTGCGCAAGACGATGAGGCTGGGTTTGTCGGTCACAGCACGGGCAGCGAGCGTGGCGTCGGCGAGAGCTTCAACATCCTCAACATATCCCGCACCGCCTTGGGTCCAATCGACGGTTTGCACGTGCCAGCCATACGCTTCATAGCGCAGCGCGACATCTTCAGTGAAGGAGATGCTGGTGTCGTCTTCAATAGAGATCTTGTTGTCGTCGTAGATCACGGTCAGGTTGCCAAGTTGCTGCAGACCACCCAAAGATGAGGCTTCTGCCGACACGCCTTCTTGCATATCGCCGTCCGAAGCAATGACGTAAATATGGTGATCAAATGGGCTTTCGCCTGGAGCTGCGAACGGATCAAATAAACCCCGTTCGCGCCGAGCAGCCATTGCCATGCCGACGCCGTTTGCGATGCCCTGTCCAAGCGGACCTGTGGTTACTTCCACGCCGGGCGTGTGGCCATACTCTGGGTGCGCAGGCGTTTGGCTGCCCCACGTGCGCAGAGCTTTGAGATCGTCTAGCGACAAGGAGTATCCAGCAAGGAACAACTGGATGTATTGGGTCAGGCTTGAATGTCCGCACGAAAGCAGGAACCTGTCGCGACCATTCCAGGACGGATCAGCGGGATTGTGGCGCATGATTTTCTGGTACAACATATACGCAGCAGGCGCCAGACTCATGGCAGTTCCTGGGTGTCCGTGTCCGGCTTTTTGAACTGCATCGGCAGCTAGGAGCCTCGCCGTGTCTACGGCACGCTTGTCCGCATCAGTCCATGTAAATGTGTTAGTGGGATTCTGGGTTACGTCGCTCAACGCAGTTCTCCTGAATAGTGGTACGCGAGGTGTACAAACCGAGCCTAGCGTCCGAGGGATAGACTGCATCATGTGACTGCCCTCAATCCACAGACCCCAACCGAATCCTTAGGGGGTTTGACTCGTTTCAAGCATGTGCTCGTTGCCTATATCGCTTTGACAAAGCCGCGCATCATCGAACTGCTGTTACTCACGACGGTGCCCGTCATGTTCCTTGCGGCGCAAGGCGTGCCATCGCTCTGGCTCGTCACGGCCACGCTTATTGGCGGTTCGTTATCCGCTGGTTCGGCCAATGCTCTGAACTGTGTTGTCGATGCAGACATCGACGTGAAAATGCGGCGCACCTCTCGGCGCCCTTTGCCGCGCCATCAAGTAGACACACGGCATGCTCTAATTTTCGGTCTCGTACTCGGCGTTCTCTCGACGTTATGGCTCGGGTTTTACGTCAACTGGTTGTCGTCTCTGTTGGCTCTCACAGCAAACGTTTTTTACGTCGTCGGCTACACCATGATCCTGAAACGCCGCACCACGCAAAACATTGTGTGGGGAGGCGCGGCCGGTTGTTTCCCACCGCTGATCGGCTGGACCGCAGTCACCAACGAACTCGCGTGGACGCCTTTCATCCTGTTCTTAGTGGTGTTCTTCTGGACACCGCCGCACTTTTGGGCGCTCGCACTGCGCTATCGCGAGGACTACGCCAACGCCGGCGTGCCTATGCTTCCTTCCGTTGCCACCTCGGCTGAAACTGGTCGCCAGATCGTTATTTATACCTGGGCCACAGTCATCACGTCAGTCGCGTTGTGGCCGGTTGCAGGCATGGGGGCGTTCTATCCAACTATCGCCATCATCTTGGGCATCGTGTTCCTGACAGAGGCTTACGACTTGTGGTCACGTACCAAGACCTCAGATGAACTATCGGTTATCAAGCCGATGCGCCTGTTCCATTATTCAAACGCGTACCTTGCGCTCTTGTTTGTGGCCGCGGCCATTGACCCCTTCCTAAGGTAGACACATGGCAGCTTTCAGAACGTGGCTCATCGCTGGATTCTTCGGCGCCCTTTGCGCGACTCTGTGGCTGGGTGCGTTCGTCATCAATGAGCCCAAGTGGTGGAACTTCACGATGTCCATCGGAACATTCCTGATCGCCATTGGCTACCTGACGTGGAAGTTTCGTCCCAGCCAAGTCGCCCACGCCGTTCCTGCAACGTCCGCAGGCTATGCGATCGGTTGGGACGTCGTCCAAGGAACGAATGCCACAGGCTTGTTAGGTTTGAGCCCTTACCTCGTGATCATCATGGCTTTGGCGCTGTCCACTGCGGTTGCTATTGGCGTCACGCGCATCCAAGAAGGTCGATCTGGCACCTCAGAGCTTCCCGCCTAACTTACGAAGCGGGCGCTGGTTCGGGTTTCTGCCTTCGCAGTTGCCGCCAAGAACCAGGTTGCAGCGATCAGCACGACGGTCGCTCCAGCCAAATGCAGAATAACCAGTGAAATCGGTAGCCCTGTGAAGTACTGGGCATACCCGATTCCGCCTTGAGCCAAAGACAAAACCAGAACTGCGATAGCGCGGTTCTGGGCAGGATCAGTACGCACGCGCCATAGCAACACCACCATCATGGCAACGAATATCCAAACGGACCACGCGTGGAGTTTGCTCCACGTCTCTGGATCCAAGCCATTACGCAACGCGCCTGAGTCACCAGCGTGAGGTCCAGCGCCGGTCACGACTGTGCCCAGATAGATCGAGGCACACAAAACCGTATAGGCCGCGATGGAGAGTCGAGAGGTGCCAGAATTCACCTGCCCGTAAATCGCGCTCAGATCAAACACAAGCCAGGCCGCGAGCGCAACCATCACGACCGACAGCACCAGATGCAAGCCAACGATCCACGGGTTGAGGCCGGTCAAAACTGTAATTCCACCGATTCCAGCTTGAAGCGGCACACCCAAGGCAACAAACAATGCTAACCGCATTCGAAACGTTGTTCGCTCTACGGATTTCCAGATCGCGATAAGTGCCAGCACCGCCGCAATCCCCACTACGAAGGTGATGAGTCGGTTGCCAAACTCGATCACGCCATGGATCCCAAGTTCGCCGTGGGGCACATACGATTCGTCTGAGCAGCGGGGCCAGGTGGGACAACCCAAACCCGAACCGGTGAGGCGCACTAACGCTCCACTCACGATGATGGCAGCGTTGGCAACCAA
Organism: Actinomycetales bacterium; assembly: GCA_012513165.1. Lineage (GTDB taxonomy): Bacteria > Actinomycetota > Actinomycetes > Propionibacteriales > Nocardioidaceae > Aeromicrobium. The sequence goes on along the minus strand of JAAZCT010000010.1, from coordinate 1,182 downwards.
CGACGCCCATGCAAATCGGCGCACGGTGGCGCTACTGAACTCAAAACTCATACCTTCGGTCACTCCCATCGAAACCAACGAACGCAGGCGAGTGAGGCTACGACAGCCCACACGCTCAGCACCACTAGTTGAACAGCGGGGAATGCACCCTCAAAAAGCACAGCACGCATGCCGTCGCCTAATGCTCCAGTTGGACTGTATGCCATGACCGGGGCCATCACCGCCGGCAACCGATCGGTAGGCATCACAATGCCGCCGAAAGCAAGCGCTAGGACGAAGAGGAGATTCGCCAAAGCCAAAGTGATTTCGGCACGGTATGCGCCCGCCAGCAACAGCGCGAGGGCTGCGAAAGCAATCGTGCCAAGGAACAAGAGCCCTGCTAGGGCGAACCAGTTCGTGCTTGGCGGCGAACGCCAGCCGAGTAGCAGTGCAGTACAGACGAACACCGCGAACTGAACGATCTCGGCGGCGATGATGGCAAGTGCTTTGCCCCACAACAACCCTTGGGGCGACAGGGGAGTGGCTCCTAAATGTTTGAGTACGCCGTAGCGACGCGCGAAACCAGTCGCGATCGCTAGAGAGGTGAACGACATCGACACAACCGCAAGCGCTAGGACCCCCGGAAAGATTAAGTCGAGCGGCGTATCGGTGTCGAGGATATTTCCGGCTTTCGAGCCGCCGATCAGCACCATGAGCGGGATGATCAGTGTGAGCAGCAGTTGCTCGCCTTGACGAGAAAGCAGCCGGAGTTCCATCACAACATGGCGAGCAATTCGGGTGCGAGCGGGCGCGGCCCCCGGATTTGGCGTGAGATCGAGACTCATGCGTCTGTACCCTTCGTGATGTCGAGGAAACGTTCTTCCAAGGTTGGTTGTTCGATACGAATGGCACGAACCGCGACGCCCGTCAGAGAGCACCACGCGGCCGCTTCGGCCATGAGTTCCGGCGTTGCATCGACAGCGAAACGGCACACGCCCGGAGATATCTCCTCGAAACTCATGAGTGACGGAATTGCTTCAAGAATCGGGCTAAGTTCATCCACGTTTCCCGCCTCAATAACAAGTTGACTGCTTTGGCTCTCGGCCAAAATCTCAGCAGGGGTCCCGCTGGCCGCGAGTTTTCCTCGATGCAGGATGTGGATTCGGTCAGAGAGGGACTGCGCTTCGTCCATGTGGTGCGTGG
>JAAZCT010000068.1 GCA_012513165.1 Actinomycetales bacterium | reverse complement strand
GAACTTTCACCCGCTCTTGGAATTGGCGCGTTTGCAGAGAAGACCCTGGTCGCTGCCGGGCAGTGCACCAAGGTTGATGAAGACGTCGACCCGGCCGCCGTGGGGCTGCTGGGCTGCGGTCTGATGGCAGGTATCGGCGCGTCGATCAACACCGGCGAAGTCAAGCGCGGCGAATCGGTTGCCGTCATCGGTTGTGGCGGTGTAGGCATTGCCGCGATCGCGGGCGCCGAACTGGCCGGAGCCACGACGATCATCGCGGTAGACATCGACGACGACAAATTGGCGATGGCCAAATCTCTTGGCGCCACCCATACCGTGAACTCCAAGAAGCAGGACGCAGTCGAGGGCATTCAGGCCGCGACGGGCGGCTTCGGTGCCGACGTTGTGATTGAAGCGGGGGGCCTGCCGGAAACCTACAAGCAAGCGTTTTACGCACGCGACCTTGCCGGCCGTGTGGTGCTGGTGGGCGTTCCCACCCCAGACATGATGCTGGAACTGCCCCTGTTGGACGTGTTCGGCCGCGGCGGGTCGTTGACGTCGTCTTGGTACGGAGACTGCCTGCCCTCGCGCGACTTCCCGATGCTGGTCGAGCAATACAAGCTCGGACGTCTGAACCTTGATGCCTTCGTGACAGAACGCATCGGATTGAACGACGTCGAGGCCGCTTTCACCAAGATGCACGAAGGCACAGTTCTCCGTTCGGTGGTGGAAGTCTGATGGCTGCTCTCATCGAAAACGTCGTCACCTCGGGCACGTTCAGCCTCGATGGCGGGACGTGGGACGTCGACAACAACGTGTGGATCATTGGAGACGAGCACGAGGTGTTCGTGATCGATCCGGCCCACGAACCAGACAAGATCCTCGCGGTGGTGGGCGAGCGCATGGTGAAGGCGGTGTTACTGACTCACGGGCACGACGACCACATCCGCTACGCCCGCCAGTTCGCGGACGCAGTTAGTGCGCCGCTGTATTTGAACCCGGCCGATCAGATGCTGTGGGACGACATCTATCCGGGAACCACCGCGGATCATGAGATCAGCGATGGCGACACGTTCGAGGTGGGGGGCACCACGCTAGTCGCGCTGCACACGCCGGGTCACTCGCCCGGTTCGACGTGCTTCTACGTCGAAGACTTGGGCACCTTGTTTTCCGGAGACACGCTCTTCAACGGCGGACCAGGTGCCACGGGCCGCAGCTATTCGAGTTTCGAGACGATCATCGAATCGATCCGCGAACGACTGCTGACGTTGCCGCCCGGCACGGTGGTGAACACTGGACACGGCGACGCCACCAGCGTTGGTGCCGAGGCGCCGAACCTTGACGCGTGGATCAAACGCGGGCACTGAGAGGTGCAATAAAAAGGAGCAATAACCTAGGCGATCACCCCGGCCGTCACACGCAGCTTGGCTAGTGCCGACTCGGTCGAGGGTGGTTGCTCTGGCGTTGACTTGTTCAGGAGCGGGGCGAAAGCGCTTGACGCACCGGCACGAGTTTCGCTTCGGACTCGGCCAACTCGTCGGCAGGAACCGAATCGGCCACGATCCCGCAGCCGGCAAACAGGCGAACCCGATCGCCAGATTCCAGCACTTGGCCAGACCGCAGGCCGATGCCCCATTCGCCGTCGCCCGAGGCGCTGATCCAGCCCACCGGTCCGGCGTAGCGGCCGCGCTCGAATCCCTCAATCTCTGCGATCAGCGTGACCGCGTCGGCTGTGGGAGTTCCGCCGACGGCAGCGGATGGATGCAGCGAATCAACCAATGACAAGATCCCAGAACGGTCGCGCAGCACGCCCGTCACGTCCGTGGCTAGGTGCATCACGTTCGGCAAATGCAAAACAAACGGAGCGTCCGGAACGTTCATGCCTGTGCAGTGGGTAGCCAAAGCGTCAGCCACCGAACGAACAGCGTATTCGTGCTCTTCGAGGTCCTTGGAGGAGTGCGCGAGTGCTCCAGCCAAAGCGGTGTCGCGGTCCTTATCGCCCGTACGGCGAATCGTGCCTGCCAAAACGCGCGAGGTCACCAACCCGCCATCGAGGCGCACCAGCATCTCGGGAGTGGAGCCAAAGAACCCGTCGACGAGGAACGTCCAGCAACTGGGGTAGTTCTCTGCAAGGCGTGACAGTGGCGCGCGCACGTCCAACGTGTCATCGAGTTGCGCTTCGACCACGCGAGCCAAGACGACCTTGTCCAGCTGTCCGGCCTGAATCCGAGAAATTGCGCCAGCAACGATCTCAGCCCATTGTTCGCTGTCAACGGTGCCGTCGCTAAACGCCACAGGCCCGGCTTGGCGGATCGGAGTTTGCAGCAACTCCACATCACGATCAAGAGCCGGACGAATCGTGGTGAGCCAACACTGGCCGTCGCGCCGGCCGATGATGACTTCGGGGACGACCAACAGCGAACCGGGTTCGCCAGCAAAGGTGAACGTGCCGAAGGCGATCAGTCCTGAGCCGCGCTGACCGACTTCATCGCGAACCACCGCGGCCTCGACGATGTGCTGCCACCAGGCTTGAGCCGACTCGAACCGTTCGGGTCCGTCGGGGGAGTAAGAGCGGGCGACGCCCCACGCGATTGTTCCCTCGCCGCCGTGCAGCCAAGCGAGTGCATCGGGTGTTTGGGGGAGTAGCCCAATGAGGTTCTCGGGGTCCTCGATTGTGCGGGTCCTGACCACGAGCGGCACAGGTGCCTCTTCGGGCGCAGGGGTACTCACAGAGAGCAACCCTACTCGGCAGGTTGAACCGTTCATGGCAGAGTGGTGCACGTGAGCCGAGCCGGACTAGATAAAGAACCCCACGAAGTCGCAGAAATGTTCGACACCGTGGCAGCCAAATATGACGTCATGAACTCGCTGTTGTCGATGGGGCAAGACCGGCGGTGGCGTAAAGCCGTGCTGAAGAAGATCGACCCGAAGCCGGGCGAACTGGTCTTGGACCTCGCCGCAGGAACGGGCACCTCGAGCGTTCCCTTTGCCGAGGCCGGCGCCACAGTTGTTCCCTGTGATTTTTCGATCGGCATGCTCGAGGTCGGCAAGCAGATGCGCCCCGAATTGCCGTTCGCTGCGGGCGACGGGATGAAGCTACCGTTTGCCGACGAGGTGTTCGACGCGGTCACGATTTCGTTCGGTTTGCGCAACATTCACGACCCGATCGCCGGTTTGGCTGAGATGCGACGCGTCACGAAGCCTGGCGGCCGGATACTGGTGTGCGAGTTCAGTACCCCTACGTGGGGTCCGTTCGAAACGGTCTATTCCAATTACTTAATGCGTGCCTTGCCGCCCGTCGCAAAGCGGGTTTCGTCGAACCCCGATTCATACGTGTATTTGGCTGAATCGATTCGGTCGTGGCCCGATCAGCGAGGCCTCGCGATTCGGATGGCTGAAGCAGGTTGGGGCAAAGTGGAATGGCAGAACCTCAGCGCAGGCATCGTAGCCATGCACTACGCCGTGAAAGCCTAATAACCGCGTCGTTCAAGGGGCGACACTTAGTG
>JAAZCT010000067.1 GCA_012513165.1 Actinomycetales bacterium | reverse complement strand
CGATAGTCCCCACCTACCGGGGCGAAGGGAAGAACTTCGGATGAGCACGTGGCAAAACTGGGGTGGAAACGTTGCGGCAACCCCCACCATCCTTCGGCCCAAAAATGCGGAAGAAGTTCAAGCGCTCGTCACGAACTCGTCCGCGATCAAAGCCGTCGGCGCCAGCCACTCCTTTACGTCGATCGCGGCAACCGATGGCGTGATGCTGAAACTTAACGCCATGAACGCCGTCGTCGGGCACGATGCTGCTCGCAACCGCGTGCGCGTTCAAGCCGGCATGAGCCTCAACCAGTTGAATCGTGAGCTCTTTGCCTTGGGCCTGGCGCTGCCGAACATGGGTGACGTGGACCCACAATCGGTTGCTGGGGCAACGTCCACCGGCACGCATGGCACAGGGGCAAAACTGCGTGGTATCTCTGATGCGATCGTGGCACTTCAACTGGTCACGGCTCCCGGAGACATCCTCGAGATCGATGAATCACATCCGTGGTTCAACGCGGCGCGCGTGGGCTTGGGCGCGCTTGGCATCGTGACCGAAGTGACGCTCCAATGCATTCCGGCCTATCTGCTTCACGCTAAAGAACGCCCGATGGAACTACCCGAAGTGTTGGCAAACCTCGACACGCTGATCGACTCCAACGATCACTTCGAGTTCTACTGGTTCCCGCACACCGAAAAGGCTCTCATCAAAGAGAACAACCGGATGCCAGCTGGCACCGAACGCAAACCGCTGCCGAGGTGGCGCCACCAACTCGACGACGAGTTTCTTTCGAATGTTCTCTATGAGCGAGTGCAGCGAGTCGCGACTCGCAAGCAACGCTTCGTCCCAACGATCAACAAGATTTCTGGATCGCTGCTCGGCGCGCGCGAATACACCGATCATTCGTTTGACGTGTTCGTCTCACCTCGACGCGTGAGGTTCTGCGAATCGGAATTTGCGTTGCCGCGCAGCGCCGCAAAGGACGCAATTGCGGCCTTGCAGTCATGGTTCGCGTCGAGCGGTGAACGGATCTCGTTCCCGATCGAAGTGCGTTTCGCCGCCGCAGACGATATCTGGATGTCGACCGGGCACGAACGAGATAACGTCTACATTGCCGTGCACCAGTATCATCGCCAGAATTTTGAGAAGTACTTTGCGGCAGCTCAAGAAATCTTCACGGCTCACGAGGGTCGTCCGCACTGGGGCAAACTTCACACGCTCGGAGCGGAGTATTTCGAGACGGTGTATCCGCGCTTCAACGATTTCGTGGCGGTTCGCAATGAACTCGACCCGGGCCGCCGATTCACGAACGCGTACTTAGACCGAGTGCTTGGCTGAGCGCTGGTTCGACTTGCCGCCGCGCGGCCTGGCGAGAACCAGAGTGCGCCAGCGCCGCCCCACTACCGAGCGCACCTGTTTACGGCCAAGGTAGCCACGACAAGTTCGCTGGTGGAACTCGCGTCATCAAAGAAGGCTGACGTTGCCTAAAAGCTCCACAGGACAGGGCTCAACTACCCACTCCAGTTGAGCCCTTCGCTTTGGTTCAGTTACGAACTTTGGAGATCTCGTAGAGCGCGATGCCTGCTGCAACGCCTGCGTTGAGCGACTCGAGTTCAGAAGCCATCGGGATCGACACGATCTGATCGCAGGTTTCCGCGACGAGCCGCGATAGACCCTTGCCTTCG
>JAAZCT010000066.1 GCA_012513165.1 Actinomycetales bacterium | reverse complement strand
TGTCTACACCGCGCCAAAACTGCGGGAAGTCATCATTTCTGCCATTGATCGAGGAAACACGCGACTGATTGTGGATATCGAAAAGGTGGCCTTCCTCGATTCGACTGGCCTCGGCGTGCTCGTGGGTGCGCTCAAACGAGTTCGCGCCGACAACGGCTCGCTGGACATCGTCTGCACCAGCGAACGGCTCTTGCGAATCTTTGACATCACAGGTCTTGACCGGGTCTTCCAACTCCACCGTTCGGTGGACCACGTGATGGCGTGAAGCTGAACGCAGGCCAGATCACTCGGCTTCGCGAAGTTCTCGAGGGTTTCACCGCCGACGCCGTTCTTGAGGTGTTGGGTTTGCCCGCGTGGCGTGCGCTCGCGCGAAACGAGACGACACCCGGGTTCTTGGCCACGGCCGGTGATTCGAAACTGGAACTCCTCACGCGCCTGTTCTCCCTCCAAGGAACAGTCACGTCCGCCGCGGCGCGCGCCGTATTTGGTGACGTGTTCGAGTCACTCCTCGAAGCGCGCATCCTCGGACTCAACAACGACGCGGTTTCAGCGCTTGTCGAGATTCGCCCCTACGGAGACGAAACGCACGACTGGTGGGTCCTCAGCGACCTCACCCCGGGCATGAACGGCGTTCCGTCGCCGGTGCGCCCGGACTTTGTTCTAGGGATCAGCGAAGCGTCCTCCTCGCTCGCACGGCTCACGGCCCGTCAACCGATCAGGCGGGCCCTCGATTTGGGAACCGGTTGTGGCGTCCAAGCGCTGCACCTTTCCACGCACGCGCAGCAGGTGGTCGCCACAGACGTCAACGACCGAGCGCTGATGCTTGCGGCCATCACCGCGGAACTCAACCAGGTGGAAATCGACTTCGCGAACGGCAGCCTGTATGAGCCGGTGTCTGGCGAGTTCGATCTGATCGTCACGAACCCGCCGTTCGTGGTTTCTCCAGTGGAAGGGGACCGACTCGTTTATCGCGAAACCGGTTTTGCGGCAGACGACATCGTGCGTCACGTCGTTACGGGTGCGGCCGACTACCTGGCAAACGACGGCCTGTGTCAGATACTGGCCGCTTGGGTTGAACCGGAGGGTCAGCCGTGGGACGAACGTCTAGCCGAATGGATCGAACCCACGGCGCTCGACGCGTGGGTGATTCGACGCGAGTCAGTTGATTTGCCTGAATACACCGAAATGTGGCTGGCGGATTCCGGCCTCGCGCGCGGACCGGAGTTCACGCGCCGCTACGAACACTGGCTTGCTTGGTTCGAATCCCAACAGATCGCCTCGATGGGGTTCGGCTGGATCAACCTGCATAAAACCGATCGTGAGCAACCCAGCGTCCGGATCGAAGAACACGTCGCGCCGGTCGCTGAACCCGTGGGCGTCGAATTTGCGGCCTGGCCCGAACGCCTCAACCAACTCGAAGCCCCCGATCTGCTCGAACAGCATTGGGTGGTGGCGCCAGACGTCGTCGAGGAGACGATCGCACGGCCGGGAGCCAGCAATCCGAACTCGATTTCGTTACGACGCACCACGGGGCTAGCGCCCACGGCCCACCTCGACACGATCACGGCAGGATTCGTTTCTGCGTGCGATGGCGACCTCTCCGGAAAGCAAATTCTGGACAGCATCGCCTCGATCTTGGGACTTGACGCAGCAGAAACCAACCGGCAGCATGAACCGATAATCCTAGATCTCGTGAGAGACGGATTTATCGTTTCTAGGTGACCGGGTCTCGTAAACCTTGATAGTTCGCGCTACCGTTGGCGACTGATCGGGTTAATCCCCATATTCAGCAGGAGTGTTCAGTGACAAGTCTCGTCATCGTGGAGTCTCCAAATAAGGTGCGAAGCATTCAAGCCTATTTGGGAGACGGCTATGTAGTCGACTCATCCGTCGGCCATATTCGTGACCTTCCGCAGCGGGCTGAACAGATCCCGGCGAAATACAAGGCTGAAGCATGGTCGCGCCTCGGGGTCAACATCGACAACGACTTCGAACCGATCTACGTGGTGCCTGCGGATAAGAAAGCCCAGATCACCAAACTCAAGAAGTTGCTCAAAGAGTCTGACGAACTCATCCTCGCGACCGATGAGGACCGCGAGGGCGAAGCGATCGCTTGGCACCTTTACGACGAACTCAAACCAAAAGTCCCGGTCAAGCGCATCGCCTTCAACGAGATCACGGCCGAAGCGATCCAACGCGCGATCCAAAACCCGCGCGACATTGATACCGACCTCGTAGACGCTCAAGAGACTCGGCGCATCCTTGACCGTTTATACGGCTACGAAGTTAGTCCGGTCTTGTGGAAGAAAGTCATGCCGAAACTGTCGGCTGGCCGCGTGCAATCTGTTGCCACGCGACTTGTCGTGGAACGCGAACGCGAGCGGATGGCTTTCGTTTCGGTCGGCTATTGGGACCTCGAAGCCAAGTTCGACGCCGGAGAACGCGCGGACGCCGATGAGCCACGGGTTTTCGGCGCGAAACTGTTCTCGCTGAACGGCCAACGGATCGCCAACGGCTCCAACTTCGACAATCAAGGCCAACACAGCGGTAAGTCGGTTCATGTCGACGAGGCCCGCGCCCGCGCCCTCGCAGCAGACTTGGCTGGACGAGAATTCGCGGTCAGCTCGATCGAATCCAAGCCGTTCACGCGCCGTCCTTATGCACCGTTCCGCACCACGACCTTGCAGCAGGAAGCGTCGCGCAAGTTCGGTTTCGGCGCCCAGCGCACGATGTCGGTGGCGCAACGCTTGTATGAAGGCGGCTTCATTACCTATATGCGTACCGACTCGGTCACACTGGCGCAGACGGCCCTGACGGCCGCCCGCCGCCAAGTTACTGAATTGTTCGGCGAGCAGTACCTGCCAGACAAGCCGCGCGTCTACAGCTCCAAAGTTAAGAACGCGCAAGAGGCGCACGAGGCGATTCGTCCATCGGGCGAGAACTTCCGCACGCCCCAGCAAACCGGTTTGAGTGGCGACGAAATGCGCCTCTACGAACTGATCTGGAAGCGCACGATCGCCTCGCAAATGGCAGACGCGCGCGGCAACCAAGTTTCAGTGCGCATCGCTGCGCAAACCGCCGCGAACGACGAGGTCGAGTTCTCCGCCTCGGGTCGTACGATCACGTTCCACGGTTTCCTTAAGGCTTACGTCGAAGCGACTGAAGGCCCCGACGCGGTCGGCGACGACCAGCAGACGAAACTGCCGAACTTGGCTGAAGGCGAGATGCTGACACCAGCCGAACTGGCTGCTGTCGGGCACGAAACGAAGCCCCCCGCCCGGTACACCGAAGCCTCGCTCATCAAGGAACTTGAAGAACGCGAAATCGGTCGCCCGTCCACGTACGCCTCGATTATCAACACGATCCAGGCTCGCGGCTACGTCTACAAGCGCGGGACCGCGCTCGTCCCGGCGTGGATCGCGTTCAGCGTCACCCGCTTGCTCGAGCAACACTTCGGTCGTTTGGTGCAGTACGAGTTCACCGCAGAACTCGAGAGCGTCCTCGATGAGATCTCGAACGGCAACGAAGATCGTGTTGCCGTGTTGCAGAGTTTCTGGTCGGGTGAAGGAGCCAGCGACACCGGCTTGAAACTGCTCATCGACAACCTGCCAGACATCGACGCTCGCGAGCTGTCCACGTTCAGTCTCGGCGAAGGCGTGGCAGTACGCGTCGGCCGTTATGGGCCGTACGTCGAAGGCCCTCCCATGGTTCCGGGCAAGGACGGCGCGGACGTTCCAACACGGGCCAACATTCCCGAAGAACTCCCGCCAGATGAGTTGACGCTCGAACTGGCCAAGGAACTGCTCGCGAATCCGGCCGGGGCCGAAAAGATCCTCGGCTCTCACCCAGACACCGGCTTGACGGTCGTGGCGAAGAACGGCCGCTTCGGCCCGTACGTGGTCGAAGAGTTGCCGGCAGATGCGGAGAAGAGCGCCAAGCCGCGCACCTCGAGCCTGTTCAAGACCATGTCGCTCGATTCGGTTACCTTGGACGAAGCGCTTCAGTTGTTGACCCTGCCGCGCGTGGTGGGCGCGGACGCTGAAGGCCAAGAGATCACGGCGCAGAACGGCCGATATGGTCCGTACTTGAAGAAGGGCACCGACTCGCGTTCGCTCGAGAACGAAGAGCAGTTGCTGACGATCACCGCTGAAGAAGCGCTGGCAATCTACGCGCAGCCGAAAACCTATGGCCGTCGGGCGGCCGCCGCGCCTCTGAAAGAACTGGGAGTCGACCCCACCAGCGGCGAGCCGATCGTCGCGAAGGATGGCCGCTTCGGCGCGTATGTGACCGACGGCGAGTACAACGCAACCCTGCGTAAAGACGACTCGATCGAGACGCTGACGCACGAACGGGCCGTCGAGTTGCTGGCTGAACGTCGCGCGAAGGGCCCAGCCAAGAAGGCGGCCAAGCGCGGGGCGAAGAAGACCACCAAGAAGACTGCCAAGAAGACGACGAAGAAAGCTACGGCGAAGAAGACCACTGCGAAGAAGACTGCTGCCAAAAAGGCGCCAGCCAAGAAAGCGGCAGCGAAAAAGGCGCCCGCAAAGGACTGACACCCCGGCGAGCGGCCCGACATTGTGGATAAGTTCCGTGTGGATTCGGGTCGCCCACTAGGCTCTAGTCCTATGGAACGCACTGCAGTTGACTCCGGCTTGTTCATCGCCTTTGAGGGTGGCGAGGGTTCGGGTAAATCTACGCAGTCGCGGCTGCTCGCTTCATGGTTCGAAACGCAGGGCCGCAGCGTTTTGCATACGCGGCAACCGGGCGGCACGCCCGTTGGTCAAACGCTGCGCAGCATTCTGCTCGATCCAGCAACGGGCGATCTTTCACCTCGGACTGAAGCGCTCATCTATATGGCCGATAAAGCCGAACACGCTGATGTGGTGTTGCGTCCGGCATTGGACGCAGGGCAGGTCGTGATCACCGATCGGTACGTTGAGTCGATGCTCGCGTATCAGGGGGCTGGCCGAGATCTGGTTCCCAACGAGTTAGCGCCCATCGCAGACTGGGCCACGGGCAACCTGAATCCGGACCTGACGATTGTGCTCGACGTCGAACCGAGTCTTGGTCTAGCGCGGGCCGGAGACCACGATCGGATTGAGGCCGAACCGATCGAGTTTCACGAACGCGTTCGTCAGTATTTCCTCGCGGCCGCCGACGGTTCTGCCTCACACATTGTGGTCCCGGCAGTCGGGACCCCCGCCGAGATTCACCAGAGCATCGTTACGGCCGTTCTCGCATGGTTGGAACAGCCCGCATGATGGCCGGCGTGTGGACCGATCTGGTCGGCCAAGAGCGCGTTGCAGAACTTTTCGATCGCGCGGCCAAAGGCGCAATGACACACGCCTGGCTGGTCACAGGCCCACCTGGTTCGGGCCGTTCCACAGCCGCTGTCGCGTTCGCTGCGGCACTGCAATGCGAAGCTGATGGCTGCGGCGAATGCAAAGACTGCCGGATGGTGCTGGGAGGCACGCACTCGGACGTGACGGTGATCGACACCGAAGGTTTGAGTATTGGGGTCGACGTCGCCCGAGAAGTCGTGCGCAAAGCCGCGATGTATCCGGCCGTAGGCGGCTGGCAAGTCATCATCGTGGAAGACGCCGACCGGCTCACCGAACAAGCGGCCAATGCACTGCTGAAGTCCATCGAAGAACCATCGCCAAATACCGTCTGGCTGTTGTGTGCGCCGTTCGCTGAAGATGTACTCGTGACGATTCGTTCACGGTGTCGCCACGTGGTTCTCACGACGCCTAACATCGCTGATGTTGCCGGCTTCCTCGTCCGCAAGGAGGGCATCGACCAATCAACAGCCGCCGTGATTGCGTCGGCAACTCAGGGGCACATTGGTCGAGCCCGCGCACTAGCGCGTGATCCCGAAGCCGGGGAACGCCGCCGAGAGATCGCGCGGATCCCGATCGAACTGCGTTCGCTGGCCGGCGCGATGACCGCGGCAGAGCGGATTGTTGCTGAAGCGCAGGCTCGTGCCGCGAGTTTGTGCGACGAGCTCGACGCGAAAGAACTCGACAACCTGCAGCGGGCATGGGGGGTCGAAGACAAAGGCAAGCGGCCAAGCGGCTATGCGGGGGCGCTTTCGGGTCTCACCAAGGAACAAGAGTCACGGCGCAAACGTATCGCCCGAGACGAGATCGACCGAGTCCTGCTCGAATTGATGTCAGTGCTGCGCGACGTCCTCAGCATTCAACTTGGAGTCGGCAGCGCTCTGATTAACCTGGATTTGGCCCAAGGTTCAAACGAACTGGCCGGGCGCACTACTCCTGAAAAGACGCTCGCATCACTGGAAGCCATTAGTCGATGTCGTGAAGCATTGCTCGCGAACGCAGCACCCCAAATTGCAATGGAAAACATGTTCCTAAGGATGGTTTCGTGAAAAAGTTCTTGGTCATTGTGGCAGCGATTGCCGTAGTCGCTGCGATCTCAGTGGGTCTCGCCTCACTGCTCCGCAAAGACATGCCCGAAGCGCAGGGCCCGACAGGTGAAGCTGCGCCAGCAGGTTTGGAAAAGTTCTATAGCCAGAAAGTCGAATGGGAACGATGCGGCCAACACACGTGCGCATTTATCGACGTTCCGGTGGACTACGCGAAGCCTGAGGGCGAGACGTTCAAGGTCAAGATGCAGCGGGTCGCCGCCAACGAGAAGACCGATCAGGTGCTGTTCGTGAACCCCGGCGGGCCTGGCGGTTCAGGCACCCAGTTCGCCCGGATGGTGGGCTCGTCCGTTTCCGAAGAAATGCGCGATGCTTATGACGTAGTCGGTCTTGATCCTCGCGGCGTGGGCGGTTCCACTCCACTGAAATGTCTGACGGACAAGCAGTTCGACGCGAGCATCAGCCTCGATCCGACGCCCGATACCGCCGAAGAGATTGCCGAGAACAAAGCGGCCACCATCAAGATGGGTGAAGCCTGCTTGAAGAACTCGGGTGCTTTGGCTAAGAACGTGGACACGCAAAGCGCGGCGCGTGACCAAGACATCGCACGCGCGTTGCTCGGCCAAGAAAAGCTGCACTGGTATGGCGCCTCGTACGGCACACAACTAGGCGCCACATATGCCGATTTGTTCCCCGAAAAGGTCGGGCGCATGGTGTTAGACGGCGCCGTTGATACTGCACTAGACAACGTCGGAATGTCCAAAGGGCAAGCCGAAGGCTTCCACCGTGCACTGGTGGCCTACCTAGAGTCATGTATCGCTGAAGGCGATTGCCCTGCCGGCGATACTGTCGATGAAGGTATCGCTTCGATCTCCGGACTGCTTAACGGACTGGACCAAAAGCCCATGGACGTAAAGGGCGGCCGGTCGCTCACAGAGTCACACGGGTTCTTTGGCGTAGCCGTGGCCCTGTACTCGAAGGACTCGTGGCCGATTCTTACGATGGCGTTGGAGAAAGTCTTCGCAGGCGACCCGAGCATGCTGATGTATTTGGCGGACGCCTACTTCGAGCGACAATCGGATGGCTCATTTGCGAACAACTCGGGTCAGGTTATTAGTGCGATTAGCTGCCTAGATTCACCTGGCGGCTTGAGCGCTCAAGAAGTCCAGGAGATCATGCCGGAGTTCACCAAAGTTTCGCCGGTATTCGGCCCCTTCCTAGCGTGGGGAACCTCAGGATGCACCCATTGGCCTCTTGAGTCAGATACGCCCCAGCAGCCCACAACAGCGAAGGGCGCTCCAGAGATCGTGGTCGTGGGCACGACTCGCGATTCGGCCACGCCGTTTGAATGGGCCGAGGCCTTGGCTGAACACTTAGAATCGGGAGTTTTGTTGACGCGCGAAGGCGATGGGCACACGGCCTACCTCATGGGGAATCGATGCATTTCCGACACTATCGACGCGTTCTATCTCAACGGCACCGTGCCCAAAAATGGCACGGTTTGCGCCGAAGAGTAGGGAAGTTCAGTCCTCGCGAAGCTCGACGTGGTGCCGAATTACTTCCTCGATTATGAACGTGAGGAACTTTTCGGCAAAGGCAGGATCGAGATCGGCTTCCAGAGCTTTGGATCGAAGTCGCTCGATCTGTCGGGCTTCGCGTTCAGGGTCTGCCGCCGGTAGTACGTGTTCGGCTTTGAGGCGGCCGACGCGCTTGGTGCACTTGAACCTTTCAGCCAAAAGATGAACGAGGGCAGCATCGATATTGTCGATGCTGGATCGGATCTCTTCGAGGTCAATTGCCACGGATTCTGGTGTGTTCGCGTCCACGGTGTGATCTTACGTGTTCGAGTGGCACCTGTTAACTCTTGGCGCACCTGTACCGGGTAGACTCACTTTTTGGTTCGACGGGCGATCCTCGTTGAACCGCGCCGCCTTAGCTCAGTCGGTAGAGCGTTTCACTCGTAATGAAAAGGTCGCCGGTTCGATTCCGGCAGGCGGCTCGCTAGCAACACAGCGAGTATCACGCTTTGAATTCCCGTTCCTTCGGATCATCGGTCTCGTTCATCCGCGGTTGAGAAACACGAATTGCGAACGCGGCACCACTTTCCCGCGCATACCTGTGATCGACGAAAGTCTGGCTGTAAACAGCCAAACCGTATTCGATCGGCACCCCGTCAATGGACAACAGGCTATGCGCCAAGGTATCCGCTTCCTCGGGCGAGGAAACCACTACGGCAAAAGCCCACGGATCGATCCGACCCCACTCGATGCCACTAAAGGCAGACTCGAGTCGGCGCGCAACAACAAACATCACTTCATCGACCAGCACGGCCTTAATCGTGGGACGGAACTCCAGGCGGATGCTGTGGTCGGCGCTCTCAAGCCGTTCCATGATCGAACGACGACTGAGAGTCTGAGTGACAGGGTCGTAGCCAGGGAGTTCGCCAGAAGGGGTCGCCAGCCGTGAGGACGTCACCCGTGATTTGAGCGGGCGCATCATCAGCACGCGTTCCATGGCGCTCATCCCGGGTCCCATAGGTATTTCGTGAGTGTTGCATTCAGTGCGCAGGACGCCACCACCTAACTGAAACTCGACGACGGCGCCATCGCGCAATGGGAGTGTGATGCCCAAGAGTTTCTCGACATACAGCCCCCGCTGGAGCTTGGTTCTGGGTGCCAAGGCTTCGACGAGGTTGGCGGCCGTGGTGTTCCATTTGCGCAGCCGACCCTCGTCGTCAATCACGAACAGGAACACGCCAATCGATTCCAACAGTTCGTCCGCGGCGACCGGTGCTTGCCACCATGCAGCGGGCCATCGGGCGGCCCAAGCCGCGACGAAGGCGAGCACAACCGCGACGTAGGCGGTGTATTGGTAGGCGAGAGTCTCGACGATGATGCCCGTTACTAGCAGCGCTGTAGTGGCGATCAGGGAGTAGCGGATGCGGCGTGAAGGGTCGCCCTGACGTTTCGCCATCGTGAGCGCCATGGCACCGAAGTGTCCATAGATATAAATCGCTTGCACGACGTATGTCGGGCTGAGACGCCAGCCGTCGAGTTGGGACATACCAATACCGAACCACGTCACGCTCGTGATGATGATCGGGAACGTCAGAATAATGAGGAAATGAGGTAGCGGGATTTCCGCGTCGTTCTCAAGAAGTTTGCGCATCAGGATGTATGCCCAGCCCGCAGTCATCGCGACTGCGCCTAACAAGAGCGCCAAGCTTGCATAGCTTGGGGGCCCCTCAGGCCCTTGTAGTGATCCGGCAGTTACCCAGCCAGCAATACTGAAGCACACCATGGCGGTCGGAATACGCAATTTGACCCGTGCGCCCTGGAAGAGAGCTGCGAATCCCGTAAGCGCAAGAGCTACGACGATCACGAGGTCAAGTTGAGGCACTAAGTTAGTCTGCCGTGCGCGTGAGTATAAGGGAATATTTCAGCACGGAAATGACTCATAGTGCCCATGTGCGACTAGGCGGATGCACCTACGTTGTGGGTCTCGTTTTGCGGAGGAACGGTTCCGCTGCCTTCGAGCGGCCTGCCTCAGGTGTCCACCGTCGAAAATCGTGAACTGCCAGCCTGATCGGCGAGCGCAGCGCGAGAGAAGAAAGGGCCGGCCCGTCGCTCTCGGGGGGGGTGTGAAACGACGGGCCGACAACAGACCTGACGGCTCAAGGCGCATCAGACCTGTAATTGAAAGCATAACCACATCTGGTTCAGAATGAAAGGGGTGGGACCCGTGTTAATTTGACGACTACTTAGTTTTCAGTGTTTTTTGACGCAACTTCGATCGACTTCATAAGCAAATTCCCCGCAGGACTAATCTAGAGCGCATGCGTGACTACAAGACAGAGTTCATCGAATTCGCCATCGAGCAAGACGTTTTACGCTTCGGCGAGTTCACACTCAAGTCCGGACGCACGTCTCCCTACTTCTTCAACGCGGGGCTCTTCAAAACGGGAGCAGCACTCTCAGCGCTCGGCAGCTTCTACGCTGCTGCGATCGTGGACTCGGCTGTCGAGTTCGATGTTTTGCTCGGCCCCGCCTACAAAGGCATCCCCCTCGCAGCCGCAGCCTCGATCAAACTCGCCGACTCGCACAGCATCGACACCCCTTGGTGTTTCAACCGGAAAGAAGCCAAAGACCACGGCGAAGGCGGACTGTGCGTCGGCGAGCAGCCGCACGGCCGAGTTTTGATCATCGACGACGTCATCACGGCCGGAACCGCGATCGGCGAAGTGATGGACCTGCTTGCTGACACAGGCGCGGCCGTTGCTGGCGTCGTCGTGGCGGTTGATCGCCAAGAACGCGGCACCGGCAAAACTTCCGCCATCCAAGAAGTCGAAGCGAAGTACTCGATCGCTGTTCGCTCGATCGTCTCGCTCAGCGACATCGTTGCCTACCTCGAACGCACGGGCCGATTCGCCGAACACTTGCCCGCGATCCGTGCCTACCGCGCCGAATTCGGCGTCGCATGACCTACGAGGAACGCGAAACCCACGAGGTCGGCGTCGGCCCGTGGGAAGGCGACTGGCCCGAAGGCGAGCAATGGGATCGCGAACTACTCGCCGAGGGTGATCGGCGCAACGTGGTCGACGAATACCGCTACTGGACGATGGAAGCGATCATCGCAGACCTCGACACCAAACGCCACGACTTCCACGTCGCGATCGAGAACCTGCAACACGACTTCAACATCGGCTCGATCGTGC
>JAAZCT010000065.1 GCA_012513165.1 Actinomycetales bacterium | reverse complement strand
CCACACGGCCGTGTTGAGCGCCGAGAACTTGTTGTCGCCGCTGGGGATGACGGTGCCAAAGTACTCTTGAAAAATCTCGGGGTGCTCTTTGAGCGCGGTATCGGTGTCTAGGAAGATGACACCCTTTTCTTCCAGATCTTCGCGGATCTGGTGGTAGACAACTTCTGATTCGTACTGCGCCGCGACGCCAGCAACGAGTCGCTGCTTTTCGGCCTCGGGGATGCCCAAGCGATCGTAGGTGTTTTTGATGTCTTCGGGCAGGTCTTCCCAGGAGGTTGCTTGCTTCTCAGTGGACCGCACGAAGTACTTGATGTTGTCGAAGTCGATGTCGTTCAAGTCCGCGCCCCAAGCAGGCATGGGCTTACGTTCGAACAGTGTGAGTGCCTTGAGGCGTCGCTTCAGCATCCATTCGGGCTCATTCTTGAGCGCCGAGATGTTGCGCACGACGTCTTCGCTGAGGCCACGTTTGGCCAACGCGCCAGCTGAGTCGGGGTCGGACCAACCAAACTCGTAACTGCCGAGCTCTTTGAGGCCTGGGTGCAGTTCCTCAATGGTATTTGGTTCATGCGTTGCCGTCATGAGGTCAACCTTTCGGGGGTGGGTGTCGAACTCTGTGGATTGGAGACTGTAGGGATGTGCGGAACATGGGTGGTACAGACACCATCGCCGTGAGCGATCGTGGCGAGGCGCTGGACGTGACTGCCCAGTAAGTCGGAGAGAAACTCGGTTTCGGCCTCGCACAGTTGCGGAAATTCTTGAGCAACGTTTGCCACCGGGCAATGATGCTGGCAAATCTGTTCACCGCCCGGGCCGTCGATGACGGACGACGGGTAACCGTCGCCGCTCAGGGCGAGTGCAAGTGCTGCAGGCTTTTCTGCGTCGGGTAGATCTTCGACCAGGCTCAGGTAGTGGCCTCGGCGACCCTCCCAGCGACTCCGGGCGAAGGTGAGCACTGCGTCTTCTCCCCCGGTGGCGCGCAGGAAGCTCAAGACTTCCGTAGCGAGGGCGTCGTAGTTGTTGGCGAAACGTTCTCGACCGAGCGAGGTCAACTCGTACTTTTGAGCAGGGCGTCCCCGACGGCGCTCGCCAACCACCCGCTCTTGTTTCGCTTGCATGAAGCCATCGGCGACCAAGTGTTCGAGGTGCCTACGAATGCCTGTCGCAGACAGATCGAGACGTTCAGCCAGCGTGACGGCCGAAGACGGGCCGTGTTCCAGAATGCTCATGGCAACTCGTTTACGCGTAGGTGCGTCTTCACCAACAACCGAATCGGTTGACGGCGCGCCAGACTTCACCTGCACGTATTTCACAACACCATTGTTGCGTTAATACCCAAACGGCCGCAACAAAGGTTCACCTAAGTTGATTTCGCGGGGATTTCCCGTGACCTGCACCACGGCCCAAGATGAGCTTAAACTGGGATAAGTGCCCAGAAATCGAGATCGAGAAGCACTCCAGTGGCGTACTTGCCGTCCTCGCCGCGCAGCGTCATCGATGTGTCGCGACCCTTCGTCGCCACCAAACGCAAACGAATCGCGCCGACGCTGGGGTTACCGGTTTCTACCTTTTCGAGAACCTCAGACCAGGCATACACAGTGTCGCCAGCGAAAGCAGGCGAGGCATGAGCTCCGCCGTTGATGGCAGTAATCATTTGAGCGTTCGCCAATCCATTAAAAGACAGTGCGCGAGCCATCGAAATGATGTGTCCGCCGTAGATCAGGCGATTACCGTCTGGGCGGGCTTCGGTGTTGAAATGCACTTTGGCGGTGTTTTGCCACAAGCGAGTAGCCATCATGTGTTCCGAGTCCGACAGGGTCACGCCGTCGACGTGATCGATCTTCTCGCCCACCTCGTAATCGCCCCAACGATAGTCTTCGCCGGCTTGAGCAAAGTTGTAGCTGGAAAAATCGAGACTTGCCGGCACCAGGAGGTCACGTGGATCAACCCGATCAGTCAGCGTTGGGATTACGACCTCAGGGGCTGGCGATTCGATGTCTCGCTTATGAACCATCACCCAACGTGCCCAATCGATGGCGACCTCGCCGTTCTGATCGCGGGCAGTGGAGCGGACGTAGACAACTCCTGACTTGCCGTTCGAGTTCTGTTTGAGTCCGATCACTTCAGAACTGGTGGTCAACGTATCGCCAGCAACGAGTGGCCGGTGGAAACGCAATTCTGCATAACCCAAGTTGGCAACCGCGTTCAGCGACACATCCGGGACAGTTTTACCGAACGCAATGTGAAAACCGATGAGATCTTCGAGCGGCGCACCAGCCAAACCGGCAGCCCCCGCGAACTCCTTCGAAGACCAGAGCGCAAACCGGGTCGGATACAAAGCTCCATACAAGGCGCGATCGCCCTCAGTGATTGTGCGCGGAGTCGCGTGTTCAATCACATCGCCCACGTGGAAGTCTTCGAAAAAGTTGCCGGGGTTCGTCTTAGCCATGGGAGTTATTGTGCCGGGTCGGCAGTCGAGGCGCTCCGAGGTGGTCCGTTTGCAGGCTCGCTCCCGATCCCGTGGCAGAAGTTAGCCCAGCCTTAGTTAGACTACTTTTCGTGCCCAGCGCAGCCGTAGAAGTCACAGACCTGACCATCACCTATCGCAAAGGCAATGGGCAGTTCACCGCCGTCGATCACCTTTCGATCGCCATGAATGCTGGTGAGATCACGAGCGTTCTCGGACCGAATGGCGCAGGAAAAACCTCGACCATCGAAGCGTGCGAGGGGTTTCGAAGGCCAGATTCCGGCACAATTCGGGTGTTTGGGCTCGACCCCCGGGCTGAAGCAGCGCTCATCAGGCCCCGTGTTGGCGTGATGTTGCAGGGTGGCGGGGCGTGGCTGGGTGGCAGAGCAGGTGAACTCCTCAGCTACATCGCTTCTCTACATGCCAATCCGTTAGACGTGCCGGTATTGCTCGAACGACTCGGGCTTGCTGAACACAGCAAAACGACCTTTCGGCGCCTTTCGGGCGGGCAACGCCAACGGCTGTGCCTGGCGATGGCAATTGTCGGTCGTCCCGAACTGGTATTTCTCGACGAACCGACAGCCGGCAT
>JAAZCT010000064.1 GCA_012513165.1 Actinomycetales bacterium | reverse complement strand
GGGAATATCGACCTCGTCTGTCGCTTCCAGCACTGGAACCACTTCGACGGCAGCAAAAGAAGTTTGACGACGGCCTTGATTGTCGAACGGAGAAATGCGAACCAGACGATGCGTTCCGGCCTCGACCGACAGGGTTCCGTAGGCATATGGCGCCTTGACTGCGAAGGTGGTGGACTTCAGTCCGGCTTCTTCGGCGTACGACGTGTCATAGACCTCGACCGGATAGCCGTGGCGTTCGGACCAGCGGATATACATGCGCTGCAACATTTCTGCGAAGTCGGCCGCATCGACGCCACCAGCCCCAGAGCGAATCGAGATCAGCGCTTCGCGCTCGTCGTATTCGCCCGACAACAAGGTGCGAACTTCGAGACTGTCAATCAAATCAGTGAGGCGAGCAACTTCGGCTTGGGCTTCGTCCAGAGAATCCGGGTCGCCCTCTTCGGCGGCTAACTCGATCAAGATTTCGGAGTCTTCGAGGCGACTGCGCAGACTCTCGACCCGGTCGATTTGCGCCTGCAGCGCGGAAAGCCGACCGGTCACGCGCTGCGCGTTCTCTTGGTTGTCCCACAGGTCAGGGGCGCCGACTTGTTCTTGCAACTCGGCGATCTCCGCTGACATCTTTGGAAGATCCAGCACCCTCTCGATCGAGGTCAAGGTTGCCGAAAGCGACTTGATGGTTTCAGAGAGATCAGGTGCGGACACCCTTTGAGATTACTTGGTCGCTGCTTCGGTCACATCTTTGACCGTCATTCCACCTCTAACCGCGAGTGTTAGGGGGCTAGCGCGGCGGGAAGCAAGACGGCGATCTGAGCGCGCGCTTCGGCCACGACGCGGGTCTGCGGACGCATCCCCGGGACCAGCCACAGGTCGACCGTGCGCTCGAGTCTGACCACGACCTCATCGCCGGAAACACTCAACGCCAGCGAGGTGTCTGGGTTCAAACGAGCCTGGGCATCGGATCGCGCTCGGGATTCGGCAATTTGCACGTCGCTGACGTCTGCCCGCGATTGGTAATAGTTTTCATCGACGACGTCCGCTGCTGCCAGCGCAATACTGTCTGCCAGGTTCGCTAACTGGCGGTGAGCGAGGAACACCGCCGATGTGTTGACCACAACCACGACCAGCAAGCCCACCACAGCCAAGAAGCCGATCGTGACGACGCTGATGTTGCCAGCCTCTTCACGGTCGAGGCGCTCTGATCGCGATCCTCTAGTTCGCATTCGCTCGGTACTTTCCGAAAGGTTCGCGGTGTCGAGACTCGACGGTGATTGAACTCAAGGTTTCGCCCAGAATCACCGGGGCCAAGGGCAACGGCTGCTTCACGACAACCGTGACCTCGACGGATGATCCCGAAACGAAACACTGCGGCTCGCATCGACGAGAGAGTTGTGCGCCCTCGACGCCGTGATCGGACAACGTCACCTCGGCAGCGTGGCGCCAGACCCGCTCCGCGGTTTCGAGATCCGGCGCTTGGACAAACGCGCGCGTCGCTGCGAGGCTCGCCGCCGTGACTCCGAACGATGCTTTTTGCACCTGGAACACGGCCACGACGATGTAAAACAACGGGACGATCAGCACGAGCGTCAGCATCGTGAACTCGATCACTGCGCTGCCCGATTCATCACGAGACTTCACCGCTGGTCCTGCAAAATCGCGTGTGCCGTTGCAGACACCCGCGTGCTCGGCCCGGCCAAGCCCAACGCGGGAACGCTCGTTCGCACCTGGACTTGAACCATCGGCACGCCTTCTCGCATCACGTGCCGAGCCTCCACCTCACTGGCAAAGCGAGCCGCGATAGCGGACGAAATGAGCGACTGAGTCCGAGCCACCGCGTGCTCGGTCGTGGCACCTCGTGCGGCACCCGAACGCGCTCCGTCGCTCGCGGCCGACGTGACGGTGTTTCGCACGTGCATCACCAAAGCCAGATGCACGATCGCTGCGATGACCGGCACCAAGACGACCAACACCAGCACGAACTCTGGAACCGCCGAACCGCGTTCGTGGGCAGCGCGATTCATCCGCCGACGGACGCCAACGCCCGATCCAACATGACGGACAACCGCGGACTCGCGATTGCCGTCAGCGCGGTCACGATTCCCGCGCTCATCAGGGTAATCATCACCCAGCCTGGCACGTCGCCTTGTTCTTGGCGGGCGCGCCACTCAAGATGCGCTTGTACTCGTTTCTTCATGTTCTCCCCTATTCGTTGGATGGTGGATTGGGTCAACCGCTGACGAAAGTCAGAGCGATCATTCCGGGATAAAAAGCGAAAACAATGACGGTCGGCAACACCAAGAAGACCACCGGCATGAGCATGAGGATCTCGCGTCTGCCAGCCGATTCGATCAGGGTTCGCCTGCTGGCTTCTCGGGCGTCCGCAGCTTGGGCGTGAAGCACCGAGATCAGTGGCGTGCCCCGTTCGATCGCGACGGCCATGGTCGCGGCGAATCGGGAAACGCTCAAGACACCAACTCGCTTAGACAAGGCTTCAAATGCGTCGGCCGTCGTGCCGCCCGATCGGACCTGCGCCACGAGTTTCGCCAGTTCCTTCGAGAGCGGGCCGTGACTGACCAACACCACTCGTTGAACCGCTGCCAAGGGGCTTTCGCCCGCTGCGACCGACAGTGCAAGCAGATCGGCGACTACCGGGAACTCGCGTGCCATCTGGGCCTCGTATCGACTCACGGCGGCAGTCAACCGCACGTCGCACCAATACATGCCGCCCACGAACCCCGCGAAACTGAGACCCAGAATCCCGAGCGCCGTGAACTGGTAGACGCCCCACAACACGAGGCCGAGCGCGGAGGCCAGCGCGAAACCAATCACGCCAGACGACCATTGCCGAGCGCGGAAGTCTGCAACCGAATCGGCCGAGCCCGAATTCAGTAGTCGCCGCTCGACGCCCGCGGTGCCGCTGACCGTTTCCGCGACCGTTCGCTGGGCGGACGCGAGTTTCTCCACTAGCGCGTCGGTCAGTTCAGAACTCTTGGCTGGACGGCCTGAGACGGACGCGAGATCCCGCACATAAGGCAAGACACGCATCGAGAGTGACGGTGTCCGCACGGCTCGGTATCCGGTGACCGCGACGACTGCCCCGAGACCGAAAGTCGCCCCGATCGCTGCGCCCGCGAGTGCGCCGCTCATGCGACCAAAACTCTCGGCTCGGCAGGGAGGCGCCCTAACCGCAGCATGAGGTAGTAAGCCGCCGCGCACACGATCGCGCCCGTCACGAGGACGAGGAATCCCACGCGCGAACTGAAAGCCGCCAAGCCGCTGGAACTGCCGGACATCATCACCAACACCACCCATGGCGCGGCCACGGCTAGACGAGCACCGCTGACGGTCCACGATTGGCGGGCCTCAAGTTCGGCCCGAGTGCGCATATCTTCACGCAGGAAGGCCGATAGCGTGCGCATCATGTGTGCGATGTCGCCGCCGCCCACCTCCCTAGCAATCCGCAACGCTTCGACGATGCGGTCCCCGACCGGATCAGACAGTTGCTGTTTCAACACGGTCAACGAGTCGGCGAAGCGGCCGGTTCGTTGATACTCCTGGGCAAACACGGCGAACGATGGCCGAAGCGCTTCCGGGCCGGTTTCGGCGAGGGCTATCAGCGCTTCGGGCAGTGAGAGTCCCGCGCGAATGGCTGACGTGAGGTTGTCGACCGCGTCAGGCCACGCTTCGGAAAACTCGCGACGCCGACGGTTGATGCGCCCCCGGACGAATGCCAGCGGAATGACCGCGGCTGCGAAGCCTGCGATGGCTCCCAGCACGAGTTGACCGCTGAGCAGCAACGCAAGGATTGCTCCGACGACTGAACAGGCTGCCGCGGCGAACCACACGTTCCGAACGGGCACATCCCACATGCCGGCCTCGTTCAGTTGGGTGCGGAGCCAAGGTTCGGGCTTCTCACGAATTCGTGGTTCGCGGGGTGGGTAGAGGAACCCGTCGACGACGAGCCACACGCCCCAACCAAATACCAGTGCGGTCACCATACCCATAGCGACTCCAAGTCGATCCCGGCGGCGTCGAAGGCTTCGCGTCGATGGGGTCGGCCGGGCCCTTTCCCCAGCTCACCGTTCTGCCGCACGAACACCGTCTCGGCTTCGATCAAACCTCGTTCACTTCGACCCGTCGGCGCGATGATTTCGCTGACGCTGCGTTTGCCCGAGGCGTCCAAGGTGGCGTGCACTACGAGGTCTACCGAGGCCGCAACCGTGGGAACCACGAACGACGAAGAGACGTTTTCCCCGGCCAGCAGAGGCAAAGTACACAGTTTGACGAGCGCTTGCTTTCCGCCGTTCGCGTGGATCGAAGCCATGCCGGGCAGCCCTGCGTTGAGCGCGATCAAGAGATCCAAAGACTCCTCGGCACGCACTTCGCCCACGATGATTCGGCTCGGTCGCATCCGCAAGGTCTCTTTGACGAGGTCGCGCAGTTCTATGCCGCCAGTCCCTTCGAGCCCCGGTTGCCGAGTCTGCATGGCGACCCAGTCTGGGTGGCTGCATTGGAGTTCGAACGTTTCTTCCACCGAGATCAGCCGCTGCGTGCCTGGGATCTCGCTGGCAAGGCAATTGAGGAGGGTGGTTTTTCCGGCTTGGGTTCCGCCGGAGACGACAATGTTGAGTCCCGCGATGACGCTTGCACGGAGGAACTCGGCAGCAGCGGGGGTCAGCGAACCGAAGGTGACTAAGTCGTCGAGACGCGAGACTCTCGTGCCGAACTTGCGAATGTTGATCGCGGTGAACCCGCGTGCGACCCCGTCGAGCACGACGTGGAGTCGGTGACCACCAGGCAACATGGCGTCGACGAATGGGTGGCTGATGTCGAGCCTGCGACCGGTTCCGGCCAACATGCGTTCCCCAAGCTCGTGCACTAGCCCGGTATCCAACATGACGGACGTCAGTTCGTGTTTGCCATTCTTGGCGATCCAGACCCTGTCCGGCGCGTTGATCCACACTTCCTCGATATCCCGATCGTCAATCAACGCTTGCAGCGGACCGAGGCCGATCAGTTCGGCCACCAACTCGTTCATGAGCGATTCTGGATCGTCCAACACCGGAACCATGCCGGTCATGCTGCGCGACTCATGGGACTGAACGGTCTCTCGCGCGGCCGCGTGCACGGCCTCGATATCGCGATGCGGATCGAGGCCTCGAGCTCGAATCAACCCACGAAACTCGTCAGAGAGCAATCTGGTGGAACTCACACGTACACCCCTTTTACGTAACGGCGAGGCCGATACTGCCGGGAAATGAGCCCGTTGGGATGGGGATTTGGAAAAATGTGGAAAAGTTCACTTCCCACCAGAAACATGTGGATTATCTAGGCGCATTAGCCACATTGGCGGGCATCACGCATGACGCTTATGTGAACTTGATGGTCTTCTTTTTGCTCGACTTTTTGTAGTCTTTGTTCGCCTTGTGCACGAACGTGAAGGTGTGCTTGCCCTTCTTGTACTTCGGCAGGCTGAAGGTGGCGTAGCCTTTGGCCGCCTTTGTGTACTTAACCGTTTTGATCTTTTTCGTGCCGCGATAGACCTCAATCGTGCCCGCGGCAGCTACCGGCTTGCCGGCAGACTTGACCCAGACTTTAACTTTGGGCGCCTTCGTTCTCTTGATAGAGCCTGGCCCAGCGACTGTCACGGCGGTGCTGGCAGCCGGTTTAGCGGCGGGCGTCGCGGTCGGTGTCGGGGTAGGCGTCGCGGTCGGCTTCGGCGTGGGCGCCGCCGTTGGGGTGGGCGTAGGAGTCGGCGTCACTGTCGGGGCCGGCGTCGGGGTCGGCGTCGGGGTCGGCGTCGGGGTCGGCGCTGGAGCACCCAAGAAGTGAATGAACTCCTTCGGGTACCAACTGTCCGTCTTATTCACTCGGTAGCGCTTAAAGATCTTTGAGGTGTAACTGGAGTCGGAAACTACGAGATAATCTTTCCCGACTTCCTCCACATACCCCACATGGTTCGTCGACTCAGGCCACGAAGCGATCGCTCCTACTGCCGGAGTCGTATTCACGGTGTAACCAAGTTTCCGGGCGTTGGCAGCCCACTGGTTGCCGTTGCCCATCAATATTCCCGGCGCAGGCACGCCCGCGATCGACATGCGATAGGCCGCATAGTTGGTGCAGTTGTGGCCCGCATAGGCGCGCCAATAGCTTTTGCTCATGTGATTTCCGAACCCCGAAGTGTCACCCGCCAGCACCTGCTGCTGGGTCACGCCGCTGCAATACAGCGTGTATGCCTGAGCTGGACTGATCACAACGATCGAGAAATACGCGACGATGGCCATCACCGTCGCGCCAACGAAACCAGTCCTTTTCACGTTCGGAAGCGTATTCCGATTCCTAGAAAAGGGGAATGGCTCAAAGGGGCTAACCCGCTTTGAACTATCGGTTGCGGGCGTTTAGCAGTAGTTTCGAAACACGGCGCAACACCACACACGGCCCCAATCTGGCATGGGAGGAATCATGGTTCAGAAGCAAACAGTGCACGGGCGCATGGTGCAACTTTCGATGGCAAACCTAGACGCAATTCTCGATGCCGCGAGCGATCCAGAACAGTGCATAAGTGAACTCGTTGAGGCCTATGCGCACATTATCGACGTGGGTGAGCAACTCGTGGTCACGAAGATTGGAAAGCTGCGCCTGGCCGAAGCGGATCACGCCGAAGACGTCGCCGCTGCCATCGAATGGGAACACGAAGTCAAAACCACTCGGATGCTTGCGCACGAAGCTGCGGCCGAAAGCGAGACCCTTCACGCCCACCAGTTGACCGCGCTTGCCACATACGCCACCGGGAAACAAGCCAGTTTCCAGGCCTGGGCCAGACAGTCTGCCTCACATATCGCCGCTCAATCTGAGCGAGTCAAAGAACTCAAAACGACCCTTGCTGTTTTGAAAGAACGTCTGGGCAATCTCAAAGAACGCGCCACAGAGATCTCAGCGGTTTCACACGCCACGTCATCCGACAACTCCCCCGCCCGTGCCACTAGCATCAATGTGTTCGATCCAACGGCAGAACTTTCTCGATTTCGCGAACGAGTGCACAGCATTCGGAGCACCATGGGATAACACGCTTTCTTTGGCAGTACACACAATCAAGGAGAAACACGGATGAAGATCAACAAAAGCTACGACTACCCTGCTGATGTTCAGCAGGTATTTGACCTCGTCACCAGCAAAGAGTTCCGCGAAGAATGCTGCGTGTACCAAGACAGTCCTGAATACTCGGTCGACGTCACAGACGAAGATGGCACCACCGTGATCCGGATCGAACGCAAAGAACGCAACGACCTCCCTGACTTCGTCAAGCGCCTCACGGGCGAATACGTCAAGGTCATCCAGGTCGAAAAGTGGGCACCGGACGACGGCTCGGGCGTTCGCACTGCACAAATCTTCGTCGACATCGTCGGCCAACCAGCACAGATGAAGGGCACCTCGACCCTCAGCGCTTCGAATGGCTCGTCGGTCCTGGCTGTTAATGGAGACATCAAGGTTGCCATCCCCCTGATCGGCCGCAAGATCGAGCCCGAAATTGCCAAGGCTATTTCCGCTTCGCTCGACAAAGACGTCGAATTGGGCAGCACCAAACTCTGAGCGCAAACCGGGCCAACAGCCGGCCCAAAAGTGAATCCCCGCCAGCCGGAAAATATCCGACGCTGGCGGGGATTCGCTTTGCACCCAGCGAGGAAACCTAGTACTCTTCGCTCTTGAGAATCTCAATCACGTGGATCAACTCCTGGCGAGCAAACCACGAGAGCTCGCCGCTATCGTCCGTGTCGAGGTGGAGCGATTCGACGTCTTCGAGTTTCATCGAGTTATCGCTCGAGGTGATCTCGGCCGTCACCACGACCGGACCGCGCTCTTGGGCCGCCAGAAGTGCCTCGAACTCGTGTTCTTCGTCTTCTGACTCTGCTTGATTTGTCTCCAGGACGACGGACTCGCCCGCGGCCAAGCGCATGAGATCGTCGAGCCCTGCCGACGCGTAAACTCTGGTCATTTCGTTGGCTTCTTTCCACGAGGTGCCCGAGACTTTTTCCGGCCTACCGTATCGACTAACTCCTCGATGGCCTCCGTGATGCACTGTGCCAGCACTTCAACATCTGGCACCGCTTCCCGATCGGCCACGATGCCGAAATAGACCGAACCGTTGTACGAGGTAACACCAATCGAGAGTGGGCGACGACCAGTCAACGGAATCGCCGGGTACACCTCAGCGACTCGTTGACCCGCCATATACACCGGCTCTTGGGGGCCCGGAACGTTCGTGATGACGACCTGGAACCCGCGATGCACTTGAGCCGCCGCGACGCGAGCGCCCACCGCATGGAACGTGGATGTGGCAAACCCCGGCAGTTCCGCCAGTTTGTTTGCGGCGACCGCAGAGCCCGTCTCGCGGTGGCCCTTCAGCGCATAGGACACCTGATGGAGCCGCACTACTGCGTTTGCTTCACCTACAGGCAGTGTCAGAAGCATGCCGCGAACCTTCGGACCCAAAGACGTGGGCAAGCCGCCGTTGTTGTCTGAGTCTCGAGTGACTGACATCGGCACCATGGCTTTGAAGCTGGTCTTGGCAGTCACCGGTTCCGCCCGCGTCAGCATCCAGCCGCGCAATCCGCCCGCGATCGCAGCCAGGATCACGTCGTTGACCGTGCCCTCGTGTTCGCCGCGAACCAACCGCAGTTGTTCCAACGGCACCTGGACGGTGGTGAACCGACGGTTGCGCGACAGGTGCGCAGAGAGCGGTCCGTGTTGGGTCGCGTCGGTGCTGAGGCTCTGGACTTTCGTGGTGAGCCGCTCGAGTTGAAACTCGCCGGCCGCTAAGAACTCTTTGGGATTCTTGACGTGGGATACCACAGAATCAGTCAGTACGCCAAGCGAACTGGGCTTGGGCCTCGGAGCCCATTCGTCATGCGGGATATCGCGGGCACGAGTTGTCTCTTCCAGAAGCACCTGAGCCAAATCGACCGTATGCGATCCGTCCACCAGCGCCTGGTGCGATTTGAAAAGCAAAGCGTTCTGGCCGCCTTCGAGCCCCTCGATCAGATACAACTCCCACAACGGGCGATCGTGATCCAGCGGCCGAGCGATGAGACGGCTCACGAGGTCGTTCAGTGCCTCGCGAGTGCCGGGCTTAGGCAACGCGGAACGACGCACGTGCAAGCTCATATCGAAGTGGTCGTCGTCGGTCCACACCGGCAGGCCCAAGCCGCCTGGCACTTTGCGAGGGATCTGGCGGTATCGCGGAACCAAGTCGATGCGGTCATTGATGACCTTGATCAGCGAGTCGTAATCGAGCGGAGTCTCGCCCGGATCGAGGATCGCCAGTGACGCAATATGGCGCGGGGTTTCAGGCTCGTCACGATGGAGGAACAAGGCATCCAACGAGGTCAAATACTGCATGATGCTCCTGAACTTTCAACGAAACGAATCGGACGATTATTGCCGAAACTACCACGGTTTCACAAGCGAGAAGTGACCACTGGCTCGAGTGTGCTGCTAATCATGTCGCCGAGGCGCTCAAGCTCACGAGAAAGAGCCGAATCGCTTGCGACTTCCGTGACAGGTTCTCCCTTAAGTAGGGCCCGATCGCACACCTCGGCATCGAACGGCAAGAACACCGCTGGGCGCGCTCCTGCAACGTGGAAGACCATGTCTGCCAATTGGCTTTCGTCCCACGGCGTGCTTGGCCGGATCCCGTTCATGACGAGCAGCATCTCGGGCACGATGTCGGCGATGCTGTCGGTTGCTCGCAACAATCGGGTGATGCCAACTGGGTCTGGTCGGCCCACCACCACCGTTCGGTCGGCGTCTTCGAGCAGGACCCGCGCGATGTCTCCGATTGCGGGAGTCACCGGTTCTTCAAGCTCGAGGTCGAAACCGCAGTCGATCACGATGTGCTGGTGCGAGTTGCGGGCTTGTTCCACTACGCGCTTCAAGGCGGCTGGCCGAATGTGATGCCACAGATCTGCTCTCGGGATTCCGGTCAAGACATCCAGATGTGGCATCACGCTCAACAGGTGTTCGTCAATCCGGCGATCGCGTCCGAGATTGACGTCTCGGCAAGCGGCCATGATGCCGCTCACGTCGTCTAAGATCGCCAGCATCTGAGCGATCGATGCGCCTCTGCAATCGGCGTCAATCAGCAAGGTCGATTCGCCTCGGCGAGCCAGAACGGCCGCGACGGCCAAGGCCACCGTGCTCCGACCGGGCGCGCCCGTTGGACCCCAGACTGCTGTCACTGCACCTCGGAGTGTGGAACTGTTGAGCGTTCCCTGTGGTTCGTTGGCTCGCGGCACGAAGGAGTCGTTTTGGTTGTTTCCAGTCTCCGCACTCTCGCGTAGGCGCTCGCCGATCGAATGCAGTTCGTCTGGTGGGATCGAGTATTCGATACCGAGTTGGTCACCGCCGTGGCCCACGGCCCACAGGTCGATTCCTTGCCGAGCAAGTCGCCCGACGACTTCGAGATCAAGGCCAGGCACCGCGGGGTCGACCAGCGCAACGTCCGCATGATCCGTGGTGCTCGCGGCAATCAAGTCGGCCACATCGATGCAACGTCTCACTAGTCTCACGTGAGGCAACACGTCGATGTGCGTCAGCAGTTGCCCTTCCCAGTCCGCTCCCCCGGCTAGAACGAAAACGCGTTGCGAGGTGCTCATCGAACTTGCACCACCGTCACGGGCAGCTCTGCGACCGCGGCAACGACTTCTGGAGTTGGCCCCGAATCGCCCACGTCGACCAGGACCGTCCGTTCTGCTGCGCCGACGTCTCGGCTGACGTGTACGACTTTCACGTCGGTCAACACACGACGTGCACTGTTCGATCGTCCTTCCATTGTGGATCCCACCCAAATATTGACCACAGATCCCGGGGCCAGTTGTGAAGGCAAGGAACCCGTGGCCACCCGCAACGGGAGTTTTTGCCCGTCGTGAAGGTTGGCCTGAACCGCCGTTGCGGGAACCACACTGCCTGCCGCCAGATCGTGCCGCCAGACACCGCGCGGGCGTGGGCTCGATGTGGAAACGATGGTTCCTCGCACGCTTTGGGGCACGGTAAGTTCCACCTGCCGAAAGCTCGTGTCCGAGACCTTTTGGCCGGCCTTGACGTCATGGCTGACAGCCCAATACGTGTCGGATGAGGTTGTGGTCACCCAGAGTAGGCCGCCGGCCACTGCGGAACTAAGGACCACAGCAACACCCAGCAACACTCGGCGGTCACGCCACGGATTATGCTGAATTCGACTGGCTTTTCGGGTTTCTTTTTCGGATTCGTTCATCATTATTTGGCTATCTTGAACCATCTGTGGAACTTTGTCGGCCCTTTTTCCACAGATCCTGTGTTTGCTTGACCACAGTTTGTGCAACACATGAAACAATGGGCGCATGTCGTCACAAAAGCGATTCCTTGCAGTGCCGGATGTAGCCGAAACGCTCAACGTCACGGTTCGTCAAGTACGCGCGCTCTTACATTCTGGCGAGCTTCGCGGAATCCAAGTTGGAGGTCGGGGAATCTGGCGCATCGAGGCCCAGGAACTCGAGGACTACATTGCGCGTCAGTACGATCGCACGGCAACTGCTGTGGCCGAAGATCACTTCACGGCCCAGGCTCCAACATCGTCACAACGCTGATGCTTGAGCGCGGGATAATGATCTCGCGCCGCTTTAGCCCGACGGCGATCTGTAAGAAGTCTCCGCCTACTTTCACCAAGACGCCTTCGTGCGCCACGCCCGCGTAGGTCCTGATTCGGATCCGTGAACTGAAAGCCATCGACACCTGAGTACGCCAGGTATCGCCACGTTGCTCGGCTCGGCGCCTGTCGGCAATCACTGCACTCAAAACTCTGGTGGGCTCAATCCACGTGGTACGAGGACCCTCTGCGAGTTCGATCAGATCACCTACCGATTGCACATCGCCACGCACGTGTCCGACGCCTTCGACCTCAAGGTCCACGAAACCGAGCGTGAGGTCTAGCCACGACGTTTCACGCCAGCGTTCAGCCGCGAGGTCTTCCGCGAGCGCATCTCGCTCGAGAGCCGCCACAGCACTGGCTTGCTGCTCTATCTCGTCGAATAGTCGTTCCCATCGCATGGCGCCACGTTACGCGTAGAAAGCAGGGCGTCTAGTGATTTTTACTGAAATTGCAGTCTCATTCAGCACTCTAGTCTCAGTCGTCCCACGCGCAACAGCCTCGACGAGATGCTTTCCCAAATCGATTGACAAACCGCCACCGACGACGTTGTATGTATTCAAAACGTCTCAAACGTCGTCAAAACTACTCAAAGGAAATCCATGGACCACTTCGCGAACAGGTACGTTCCGGTGAACGACCTTCGCCCGGACGAACTCCTGCTGGCTGCTTTAGGCGTCGTGTTCGTGCTGTTCGCGCTATGGTGTTTGGCCACCTGGATCGTGGCGCAAGTCAGCCTTCGCGCGGCGCTTGTCATCGCACCGCCGCTGATGCGGGCAGCTTTGGTTGCCGGGCTCGTAATCGGTGTCGGCTCCACAGCCCATGCCGACGAGTCGGCCGTGGGTGAGATCAGTGGCCTCGCGCTCCCCGAGCGGCCCGCAACCACACAAGTTCAACCCGAGGTGCCGCGTAGCGCTGACTCCCCAGACACGCGCACAGACAGCAACTCAGTCAGCGAACCCTCGGCACAAGAGACGCCCGAACCGGAATCTGCCGCGCGGCCCTCAGCGCCTGAGGCTTCTCGACCTGAGTCGACGCCTCTGCCTACGTCTCCCCCAGAGACAAACCGGTCGGAATCAAACCACTCCAAATCGATCGACCCCCGCTCGAGTTCCGAAGCGCTGTCTGCCGCCGGCCACGAACCCGGAGCCACGACCCACCGCGTGAAACCTGGAGATACTCTCTGGGGCCTTGCCCGGTCACAGCT
>JAAZCT010000063.1 GCA_012513165.1 Actinomycetales bacterium | reverse complement strand
GTTCCCGGCACAACACTCCGACGCGAACCGTCAGCGCTAACAAGTTCGACGAGGGCGCATGTTCGAACTCGTCGATCAAGGCATCGTGAGCCCGGAGCACTAAGACGGACGGTCGACCGTCCGGCACCTCGACGAGCTTCGGACAAGGCTGCGTCGCCAAGGCGGATGCAAGGGCTGAAGCATTGAATAGTCCAAGTTGAATGCTTGGGTTCTTCTTCGATGCGCATTCGGAGTCCAACTGCCGAGCAGCTTCGGCAAGGAAAGTTGCAGCAGCAGTGATGTTGTTCTTGTTCATGAGGATCCTCCATCGGGTGTGGGTTGAGTTTTGGGCTTGTCCTGCCATTTAGCGGTGATCGCAAATCTGTTGTCACTTTCGATCTCTCTCTGTGTGGATAACGCTCGAACTTGTGGATAACTGCGTTGGCCAGTGGCGGTGTTGGCTGCTTTGTGCTCACACTCGCGAGTAGAGATTCGCCGTATTGTGCGGCAGCTCTAATTGAAAGGAGTTTGAGATGAGCTTGATGAAACTCGCCTGGGTTATACGCCCACTGATCTTTGGGGTTGCTGCAGCGAAGTCGGCGTACGAAGGCCCGCCTCTTGTCGGTGTTTTCGGCAGCGTGGTTTTGCTGGGAATACTTGCTCTGACTTATGGCCCCGTCATGTTGAGACGAGCGCAAGTGAGCGTTCATCAGTGACCTACCGCCTTCGCATGGTTGATTTCTCGAGAAAGCCTCAACACCTTTGCTTTCTCAGCGACCGGAGCGATTGATTGCTCCGGAAGCTGTACGACTGGTGCGCTTGGCGAAGGTCCCGATTCGAATCGATCTGCGAGTCGTGGCAGGTATCCAGTGAGGCAGTGGATTGAACGTCGAGCACTTTCCAAACCGCTGGTTGCCTCATCCGCGACAATGCGGGCGATTGAGATTGTGTTTGGGTTACTCGGTGCTAGGCGTGCAGTTCTGGCCAGTGCGCCTTCGACTTCGCTGAGGTTCGTTGCAGCGAACTGCGACTCACGAGTTGAGAGCGTTTGATCGTGAATGAGAGATCTAGCGTCTTCCAGATCCACGTAGTCGATCAATGGGGAGATGATCCGATCGCTGTCTTCGATTGCTTTGCCGATCGGGACAAGGTGATCCTCAACGTTTTGAACCAACATTCGTCGGATGTCTTCGGCTTGATCGATGATGACTGCTGGGGACACAGTCCCGAACTTTCCTTGCAGGACGAGCTCATCGAATTCGTAAACGTTCTGCTGTAGATGTACGAGTGCAGTCCGTAGTTCTTCGGCGTGAACCCCGGCCTCTCTTAGTTCACTCGTGATGTTGGTGAAGCTCATGGCGGTTCACTCCCTTGATCCAGTGGAGGTGATGTAGGTGCGTACGAGGCGCTTTGCTTCCACAGGAGAAAGGCCCGCAGACCAATCGCATGCGGCAGTAATCGTGAGACCTTCGATGCGGGTTAGATGATCGAGGCCTTCTGCTGCCTTGGCTTCGAACTGGCGGATCGCCGCATCGCGTTGGCTCAGTGCAACGGCGATGTCGATGCCGACCTGGCCGTATCTGCGCTCGGCAAGATCTCGCTCGCGGCGCAACTGGATCTGGTATTCCTTCGCAGCAGCTTGGGCCATTCTTCGGACATTTGTCTGGCTCATCTGGAGCCTCCTTTCGAAACAGGTCACCTAATACGGCCGAAAATCTTCGCGAGTGGACATTTTTTGAGCAAAAACTTTTCCGAAAAGGAAAAAACTTCAGAAATGGGCCAGCCCTCATGCATTAGCGGCGGCTTCTGAAAAATACTTCTGAATTTGATGTCCACTCGCGCCATTTTTCGGCCGTATTAGGTGTGACGATGACGCTCCATAAACTGACTGCCGGCGACGGGTATGACTACCTCAGCAGGCAAGTGGCGCGTCTAGATGCGACCGAGACCGGGCATAGCTCGATGCACTCCTACTACACAGAAAAAGGTGAAAGGCCAGGCCAATGGGTTGGCTCAGGAGTGTCAGACCTAGATGGGCTGAATGTGGGAGACATCGTCCAAGAAGCCCACATGAAGTCACTTTTTGCGCTGGGCATGCACCCATTGGCAGCAGAACGCCTAGCAGCGATGCCGAAGGGTTCAACGCTTGCGGAAATGCGTTCCGTGCAACGGCTTGGGAAGACATATCGGACCAGTGGGGCACGCTCTCTCTTCCAACTAAAGGTCGCAGAAGAGATTGAAAACATCGGCACTTCGGGCGAGTCCTCGGACATCGAACGCGAGGATCTAATAGCTAGCGCCCGAACCAAAATTGCAATCGAAATGTTCACGCAACAGGAAGGCAGAGCTCCACTCGACCAGCGCGAGATTGACGGTTTCATTAGGGAGCATTCACGTCCGGCTAATAAAGCCGTTGCTGGATACGACCTGACCTTTAGCCCCGTGAAGAGTGTGTCTTCGCTCTGGGCCTTGGCGGACCGAAAGGTTGCCCGAATCATTGAGGATTCTCACGATGCGGCCGTGAAAGCTGCATTGGATTTCATTGAATCGAAGGCGCTCTACACACGTACTGGAGTTGATGGCGTGCAACAAGTAGAGACGACAGGATTGATTGGAGTGGCGTTCCGTCACCGTGATTCACGTGCAGGAGATCCAGATCTGCACACCCATGTTGCGATCGCCAACAAAGTCAAAGTGCGAGGTCAGGACAAATGGCTAGCGATCGACGGTCGAATTATTTTCAAAGTGAATGTCGCGGCTTCAGAGACCTACAACACTGCCCTCGAACGCGAACTATCGCAGAGACTCGGTGTTCGGTTCGCTCCTCGCGAGCCGGTGGAAGGCAAGCGACCGGTCCGTGAAATCGTTGGCATTCCAGAAAAACTAAATGAGTCGTGGTCAGTACGGACGCAGCGAGTTGATCGTCACCGTGATCATCTTGTGAGAGAGTTCTCCGAAAAGCATGGTCGTCCGCCTACGCC
>JAAZCT010000062.1 GCA_012513165.1 Actinomycetales bacterium | reverse complement strand
GGCCGGTTACATCTTTTCGGTCGTAGGAGTATCCGCGCATGTCAGCCAAACGCACGCCGGCGATGCGCAGGTTCTCGAACTCGTTATAGCGCCCGACCGCCGCGAAACCAATCCGGTCGTAGATCTCGCTGATTTTGTGCAATGCTCGGGAAGGGTTCTCTGCCACGAACAAGACGCCGTCGTGGTACTGAATGACCGCAACGCTGCGCCCCCTGGCGATGCCTTTGCGGGCAAAGTCTGCCCGATCTTTCATGAGTTGTTCGGGCGAAACATAGAACGGTTGAGTCATAGAGGTGCTCCCGTTAGGTCAAAGGGGCCGAAGGGCCGTCGGGTTGAGTCATGCGGGCGTTGACTACCTGGTCGGCGATCACTGCCGTTTCTTCGACCGGCATCGCGCGATATCCAGACTCAGTGATCACTGAAACGAGAGGGAAAATCCGGCGCGCCAAATCCGGGCCACCTGTGGCCGTGTCATCGTCGGCCGCGTCGTAGAGCGCTTGAACCACTGCAGTGACGGCTTCCGTTTCGGTCATGTTCGCGCGGTACAACTTCTTGAGTGAACCGCGAGCGAAGGTTGAACCCGAACCAACCGAGTGGAAGGTGCGCTCTTCGTTCTTGTTGCCGGTGACGTCGAAGGCGAAAATGCGGCCATGTTGCAGACCGCGATCGTACGCCGCAAACAACGGCACCACAGCGAGGCCCTGCATTGCCAGACCGAGGTTCGCCCGGATCAAGGTGGCAAGACGATTGGCTTTGCCGTCGGTGGAAAGCGTGGTGCCTTCGATTTTCTCGTAGTGTTCGAGTTCGACTTGGAACAAGCGAGTCATTTCGACGGCGATGCCAGCGGTGCCGGCGATGCCGACGGCTGAGAACTCGTCAGTCGGAAAGACCTTCTGGATATCTCGTTGCGCGATGACATTGCCCATCGTGGCGCGGCGATCGCCCGCGATCACGACTCCCCCGGCGAAGGTTGCGGCAACGATGGTGGTGCCGTGTGTGGCATTCAAGTTGGTGGAATCGGCCGTGGCATTGCGCGGCAATAAGCTGGAATCGTGTGCGCTTAGGAAGTCTGCGAACGAAGACGATCCGATGGCCGTGAACGCTCCGTCAAGCCTCATTGGCCACCCTTTTGTACAAAACCACGGACGAATTCTTCAGCGTTTTCTTCCAGCACAGCATCGATATCGTCAAGGATTGCGTCGACATCGTCGTCGAGTTGATCCTTGTGGCTAGTGTCGATCTGATCGGTCTCGATCTGCTCGTCAGATTCGTCCTTCTTGCGCGAGGTTTTGCGTTGCTGTTCCGACATGACACCACACTAGCGTCAAATTCAGCGATCGGTCAGTGCCGAAACGAACGATTCGATGGTGTCGTGTTGTTCGAACAGCGTGTGAACGTGCTCGCGAGTTCCGCGCTCAGGGTCGATCGTGGGGATGCGCAGCAGTGAGGAACGGCCGGGAACATCGAGAATGATTGAGTCCCACGATGCGGCGGCGACAGCGTGGGGGAAATTCTTGATGCATTGGCCGCGGAAATAGGCGCGCGTATCGTCTGGAGGGCTAACCAAGGCGGCTGCGATCACGGATTCGTCAACGAGGCTGCGGATCCGTCCGGCCTTTTCAAGCCGATGAAACACGCCACGTTCCGGGCGGACATCGTGGTACTGCAAATCGACGAGGTGCAGAGTCGGATCGGCCCACGCCAGGCCGTCCCGTTCGCGGTACCGGTTGAGAACATGAAGCTTGGTGACCCAGTCAATCTCGCCAAAACATAAATCGGGATCTTGGCCTAACCGTTCGAGCAGGCTGCGCCACGTTGCCATGGCGAGTTCGGTTTGCTGATCACGTTCGTGGGGCCCGAGGAACGACTCGACGAGTTCGAGGTAGTGCCATTGCAGTTCGAGGGCAGTGACATTCCGGCCGTCTGACAATGCAACCGTCGCGTGCAAGGTGGGATCGTGCGAAATCGCGTGCACAGCGCTCACCGGATGCGCCAACTTGACGGGTTCTGGAGCGTGACCCGATTCGATCAGTGCCAGCATCAGCGAGGTGGTCGCATGCTTCATGAAGATGGCGGTCTCGCACATGTTTGCGTCGCCGATGATCAGATGAAGCCGGCGATGGAGGGCTGGATCTGCGTGAGGCTCATCGCGCGTGTTGATGATGGGGCGC
>JAAZCT010000061.1 GCA_012513165.1 Actinomycetales bacterium | reverse complement strand
CGTGCACTCATGGCCGATCCCGAGTTGATCATGCTCGATGAGCCGATGGCCGGTGTTAACCCGGCTTTGAAGCAGTCGCTGCTCGGCCACGTTAAATCGCTACGAGATGAAGGCCGAACGGTTCTGTTCGTCGAACACGATATGGACATGGTCCGTGATATTTCAGACTGGGTCATCGTGATGGCCCAAGGCCAGATCGTCGCGGAAGGAACTCCCGAAACTGTCATGCAAGACCCCCGCGTGATCGACGCTTATTTGGGTGCTCACCACGACGCCAGCCTCGACGAACTCGAGGAAATCTCGGAGCACCTAGACCTCGAGGAGGAACTGAATGAGTGAGCTCGCAACGCCCAGCACACCTCAGCCTGAGCGCGACAAACACCTTGCGAACGCTGACGGAGCCGTAATCAGGGCAGACAATCTTTTGGCTGGGTATTTACCGGGAGTTAATATCCTCAATGGAGCTGACCTCTATTGCCAGCCGGGCGAGTTGGTGGGGATCATCGGACCGAATGGTGCCGGTAAATCTACCCTGTTGAAGGCACTCTTCGGTCTCGTTAAGATCCACGAAGGAACCGTCACGCTCAAAGGCGAAGACATCACCAACAAGCGTGCTGACGTATTGGTCTCAAAAGGAATCGGCTTTGTCCCCCAGACCGAGAACGTCTTTCCGAGCCTGACTGTTGAGGAAAACCTCGAAATGGGCTGCTATCAGGATCCCAAATCGTTCAAGAACCGCTTTGCTTTCGTCACCGAACTCTTTCCCACCTTGGCGGAACGCCGTAAGCAGCGTGCAGGGAATCTTTCCGGCGGCGAACGTCAAATGGTAGCTATGGGCCGAGCGTTGATGATGGATCCGGCAGTTCTGCTCCTGGACGAACCTTCTGCGGGCCTCTCCCCCGTGTTGCAAGACGAAGTATTCGTACAAACACGCAAGATCAACCAAGCGGGCGTGTCAGTCATTATGGTCGAACAAAACGCTAGCCGCTGTCTGCAGATCGCAGATCGCGCCTACGTGCTCGATCAGGGAACGACCGCATACAGCGGAACCGGCCGCGACCTTGCGAATGACCCGAAAGTGATCGAGCTCTATTTGGGCACGCTTGGTAAAGAAAAGTCCTCGTAATTTCGACCCGTATGCGCTGTGGGTCCTTGTCGTCATCGACGGGGACCCACAGCCTTTTTTCGTGGGTTTGCTCAGCCCAATATGCAAGGAAGAAACAAAAGATGTGACCCCGAGTCGAAACTCGAGGCCACACCTTTGTACTTGAGATCTGAGGTTCTCAGATCTTTCCGCTGATGAACTTCACAGCGGTGTTGTTGTTGTCCTTACCGTAAAGGTAAATGCCGATCGACGCCTCGGTTGGGCTTCCCAATTCGCTGAACGCGATGGGACCGGAAAGACCGTCGTAGTCGAGGTCTTCGCCGTCCTCGAGCAAATCAGCACATTCCTTGAAACCGGTGCACTTCGTGCCGTCAGAACTGATCTTAACCATTTCGCTGGCAACGCCTTCACCGGAATCGTTCTTCGCCGCTACAGCTGCCAGAGCGGTGAGGATGGTTGCAT
Source organism: Actinomycetales bacterium (assembly GCA_012513165.1). Classification (GTDB taxonomy): domain Bacteria; phylum Actinomycetota; class Actinomycetes; order Propionibacteriales; family Nocardioidaceae; genus Aeromicrobium. Next base: position 3,749 of record JAAZCT010000061.1, on the reverse strand, counting down.
CGTAAGCTTCCGCAGCGTACGTGAAGTTGTCCAACTTTGGATCAATCTTCAACAAACGATCACGGAAACCCTCGGGTGCTTCCACGCCTGGAACGGTACCCTTGACGCCCTCGAGGATTCCCTCAGGAAGCGGCGTGGACGAGTCCGGTCCGTAATTGGCCGTGTTGCCATCGACGAAGTAGGTGGGCAGATTCTTTGGACCCACGCCCTCGGCAACCAAGCCAGGAATGATCTTGGTGGTTTCGTCGAATGCGATGAGAACCAAAGCATCTGGCTTAGCCGCGGCGACCTTGCCGATCTCCGTATCGAAGTTCTTGGCCTTTTCACCGTAGAAGGTGGTGACCGCAATCTTCGATCCAGCATCTTTGAGGCCCTTTTCGACCTGTTCAGCCAGGACCTGGCCATACGAGTCTTGGCGCGCCATGATTGCGACGTTCTTACGGCCATCTTCGATCAACAAGTTCGCCATGACTGCGCCTTGGAGAACATCCGAGGGTGCAGTGCGGAAGTAGAGATCTGGCTTGTCGTATGGCGCCTCGTCAAAGGCTGTGGACGTGTTTGCGGGCGAGATCATGATTGTTCCCGAATCGAGAATCTTATCGATCACGGTAAGCGATACGCCAGAAGACGCAGCGCCGACAATAACGTCAACACCAGCCTTGAGCAACTTATCGGTTTCTGCAGGAGCAATACCTGAGTCAGTGTCTCCCGAGTCAGCATCTACGTGACGGACGGGCTTCCCGAGTACGCCACCAGCTTCGTTGATTTCTTCGACAGCAAGGTTCACGCCGGCAATCTCAGGAGGTCCGAGGAATGCAAGGCTGCCGGTCTGAGGCAACAACGAACCTACGATGAATTCGCCATCGCCCTTAGCGATGTCTTCTTTCTTGTCATCGTCGCTACCGCTGCTACAAGCGGCAAGAACCATGGCTCCGGCGCAGGCAGCAGCTGCGAGGCGGAAACCGGTCTTGGATTTCTTCATGAATCCTCCGTTTTCGATACTGATTGAACGAACAAGCCAATATGACTTGCATTCGGCAAAACTACCCTAAAACGGGGGTGACGTACACCACATATTCGACAAAACCTAGATTCTTAACGAACTTGTTACACGCGAGGGGTTGAACATACTTCCGTTCGCGAAACATTTACGAACTGAAACCCTTGTCGATGACCGACTGCGCGACCTCCCGCATGGAAAGCCGCAGATCCATCGCGGTGCGCTGAATCCAAGAGACGGACTCCGCCTCGGTGATCCCCAATTCATCTTGAATAAGCGACTTGGCGCGTTCAATAACTTTCCGTGCCTCCAACTGGCCCCGCAGATCTCCGGCCTCAAGAGCCAGCGCTTTAATCTCGGCAAACCGCGCTCGAGCCAGTTCGATAGCGGGGACGAGATCGTGGGGACCAAAAGGTTTCACCACATAGGCCATGGCGCCAGCGTCTCGCGCGCGTTCAATCAACTCGCGCTGACTGAACGCCGTCAACATAACGATAGGCGCAATGCGTTCACGCGCGATAACCGTTGCCGCAGCAATCCCGTCGACTTTCGGCATTTTGATGTCCAGCACGATCAAATCCGGCTGGTGCTCGCGCGCCGCGTCAATGGCTTCTTGCCCATTCGCAGCTTGCGCCACAACCTCATATCCTTGCTCTTCGAGCATTTCGGCGAGGTCCATCCGAATCAAAGCTTCGTCTTCTGCAATTACTACTCGAGGACGAAGGGGTGCGTGTTCGCTTAAATCAGTCACCCCGTAAGGTTATCTGGCACTCACCTTTGCCGAGGTGGCGGAATGGTAGACGCGATGGTCTCAAAAACCATTGTCTGAAAGGGCGTGCGGGTTCGAGTCCCGCTCTCGGCACAATTGCACAAGAAAACCGGTTGGCTGAATTCTGAATTGGCCGACCGGTTTTCTCGTTTCCTAATGACTTTCTCCAAACTATGAAAGCCTCATGACGTGACTGCACCGACCCAACCAACCTCTACTCGACTGCTGACGACCACGCTGCTCGCGACCGCGCTGGTTGTCTACAGCGCTCAGGGTCTGCTGATTCCCGTTCTTGCACCGGTACCCCGGACAGTGGGACTCGCGGAGATTGAGCTCGGTGCGGTGATGACGTTGTCGGCCGCGATGCTGGTGCTCACTGGTTCCTGGTGGGGCCGCGAAGTCGACCGCATCGGCATCCATGCGGTACTTGTCCGCGGTCTTGGGTTGGCAACGCTAGGTACGGCCGGGTTCGCACTTATGACTCATTTCGCCTCGGCTCAAGAACTCCCCCGCTGGCTGGTCCTGAGCGTGTTTGGAACGACACGCGGTGTGCTCTACGGGCTCGGATTTGCCGCTGTACCTGTGGCCGGACTCGCCTACCTTGCGTCCGCAACCGAAGGGGTCGTGGCTCGGACTAAAGCAGTTGGGGCTTTCGGTGCCATGCAAGGCATTTCCCTCGTGGTCGGGCCCGCTGCCGGAGGCCTGCTGGCTATGGGAGGCATCTTGATGCCCATCTACGTGGCTCCCGTGCTTATCGGCTCGACGCTTGTGGCGGTATGGGCTTTGCCCGCACCCGATCGTCAAGCGCAGCATGACGCCGAACGGCTGCCCTGGGGCGATTCGCGAGTGCTGCCGTTCCTACTTGCGGGCGGCGTACTTTTCCTCGGCCTAGCGCTGGTCGAGATCATCATGGGATTCTTGGTCCAAGATCGCTTAGGCCTTTCCAACACCGAGACCGCGGGTGTCGTGGCCATCGCAGGGGTATTGATCGGAATCGGGTTCGCGGCGACTCAAGCCTTGATTGCACCTCGCGTTTCCGGAGGGCCCCGCACGATGATCGTGGCGGGCAGTCTGATTGCAGCTCTGGGGTACGCGTGTGCCGCTGTTGCCCCGAACCTCGGCACACTTCTTCCCGCCATGTTCATCATCGCTGTTGGATTGGGCCTCGCGGTCCCAGGATTCAATGCCGGCGCGACGCTCAACGTAAAACCACACGAACATGCGGCCATCGCCGGTCAGCTAGCAGCGACCGTTGGCCTAACCTACGTTGCCGGACCGATACTCGGTGCAGGATTGTATGCAGCGCACCCACTCGGCCCCGTCGTTGCAGCAGCGGTGCTATCACTTTTGGCAGCGGCCGTTGCCTACACGAAACTTGCTCCTAGCAGCAGTGCACACACCGCAGATTGACGAAGTGTCAGCCCAGAAGCTGTTCGTCATCGAGATCATCGAGGTACCCCGGCGCGACAGCTGAGATGGCAGCACCCAGCGAGTGCAAGCGCAGCGCGTTCGTCGAACCGGGGATTCCCGGAGGAGCCCCCGCCACAATCACGACGCGGCTTCCCTTGTCGAGCTTGCCGATCTCAAGCAGTGCCTTGTCAACTTGTTTAACCATCGCATCGGTGTGTTTCACGGCCGGGACCAGATACGTTTGCACACCCCATGTCAGCGCGAGTTGGTTCCGAACAATCGCGTCAGGGGTGAAGGCCACAATCGGGATAGGCGACCGGTAGCGCGCGATCCGGCGTGCTGAATCTCCCGAGGTGGTGAACGCAACGAGGGTTTCCGCTCCGGCAGCCTCAGCAACATCCGCAGCAGCCCGGCAGATAATGCCTGTGTGCGTGTGCGGCTGCCATTTGAAGGCAGCCATCCGTGGCAGCCCGTGATCTTCCGTCGATTCAGCGATGCGCGCCATGATTTTGACCGAGTCGATCGGGTACTTACCTACGCTCGTTTCGCCCGACAGCATCACCGCGTCGG
>JAAZCT010000002.1 GCA_012513165.1 Actinomycetales bacterium | reverse complement strand
GTTCCACACACACTGCCGTTGAAGCGAGAACTGACGAGTTCGTCCCGCTCTCCGAGGGTCCGGAGTTGGTTCCCGGGCTTGTGGACTTACTGCTTGCCACGTTCACGTAGTCTGTAAAAGATCACCGACACCGCACCAGGAGCCTTGTGAGTCACTTCTTCACCGAACCCGCCCAACAGCCGCAGCCTGCACGGCCACCCAAGTCGCGCAAAACGCTGTTTTCGACGATGGCCGTCTTGGGTGCCATTTTGATCCTCGGATCCATTTTCACCACGATTTGGACTGAAAAACTCTGGTATGACTCGGTCGAGTTCACCCCAGTCTTCACCAAGGTGCTGCTGACTCGCACGCTGATGTTCCTAGCGTTTGCTGTAATCGCTGCGCTCGTGGTCGGCCTCAATATGTATCTGGCCCACAAGTTCCGTCCCAACGAATTCGGGCTCGTGCGCAACGATCCGCCGGCCCGCTATCGCTATGTTTTGACGCCCATCCTTGGCAAAGCTTTCCTGGGTGCTGCTGCGTTCGTCGGCGTTTTCGCAGGCATCGTCGCCACAAGCCGCTGGTCGGTGTTTCTTGAGTGGCGCAACTCCACCTCGTTTGGTTACAAAGACCCACAATTCGGCAAAGATGCCTCCTTCTACGTTTTTGATTTGCCTTGGTTCCAGTTTCTGACCAGCTTCACCTTCGGGTTACTCATCGTTTCGATCATGGCGAGTGTTTTCGTGCACTACGTGTTCGGCGGGATCACCCTGCGAAATAAGGGCATCAAGTTCACACGCCAGGCCCAGATTCAGGTCGCAGTTCTTGCTGGCTTGTTGATGTTGATGCAAGCGGTGCGCTTTTGGCTGGATCGCTTTGCGATGATGACCGGAACAACCGGCCTGTTTAATGGCGTCACATACACCGACGCAAACTCGCGCATTCCTAGTCGGAACATTCTGATCGGAGTCGCGATTGTGTGCGCGCTATTGTTCTTCGCCACGATCATCACGCGCTCGTGGGTCTTGCCAGGAATTGGCGTCGCGATGTTGGTGTTGTCATCCGTGCTGATTGGCACGCTCTGGCCCACGATCATGCAGCGGTTCCAAGTGGACCCCTCAGAACCAGACCGCGAAGAACCCTTCTTGAAACACAACATCGAAGGAACGCGATACGGGTTTGGTATCGACAAGGTCGAAGTGAAGCCTTATGAGGCCGTCACGGAACTAACTCCCAAGGAGCTCAACGCCTCTGCGTCTTCGCACGTAAGTTCGCGTTTGCTCGACCCCACACTCGTGTCGCCCGCATTTGAACAACTTCAGCAGGTGCGCGGCTACTACACGGTGCAGGAAACGCTCGACGTCGATCGCTATCGCGTGGGCGATTCTGAGACCCCGCAAGACGTCGTGATCGCGGCTCGCGAAGTGAACCTTGAAGGTTTACAGGCCTCGCAACGTACCTGGACCAACGACCACACGGTCTATACCCACGGCTATGGCGTGGTCGCGGCCTACGGAAACAAACGCGGAAATCAAGGCGAACCGGTGTGGATCGCCAAAGACATTCCACCCACGGGCGAGTTCGAGTTCACGACGCCACCTCGGATCTATTTCGGCGAAAAGTCGCCAGCATATTCGATCGTCGGTCGGCCAAGCGGAGCGAAACCCATCGAAGTTGACATCCCGCGCGGGAGTGAGACCGGCGGTAAAGGCGATGACGTCAGCTCCAACACGTATGCGGGCAAGGGGGGTGTCCCCATGGGGTCGCTCTTCACCCAAGCGTTGTTCGCAATCAAATACGCAGAGCCCAAGATCGTTCTCTCGGATCGTGTCAACGAAAACTCGAAGATCTTGTTCGACCGGGTTCCTCGCGATCGAGTCAAGAAGGTTGCCCCGTGGTTGACTCTGGACGGCGACACCTATCCCGCCGTGGTCGATGGCCGGGTTGTGTGGATCGTTGACGGTTACACCACAAGCAAGAACTTCCCTTACTCCCAGGCGCGCTCGCTGGGGACGGCGACGGATGACTCGCTGACTCAAACGGCGGCCCAAGTGGCACTGCCCACCGATCAAGTGAACTACATGCGCAACTCGGTCAAGGCCGTCGTGGACGCCTATGACGGAACCGTGGTGTTGTACGAATGGGACGAACAAGACCCGATCCTCAAGACTTGGAAGAAAGTTTTCCCCGGTCTGGTGAAAGACAAGTCAGAGATTGACGAGGCCTTGCTTGAACACATGCGTTACCCGACGGACTTCTTCAAGGTGCAACGCGATGTGCTGACCCGCTACCACGTGACGGATGCGCAAACCTTCTACGAAGACGGTGAACGGTGGAAGGTCCCAGAGGATCCTTCCAACAAGACCAAGTCTGGCGAATTCGCTCAGCCCCCGTACTACTTGTCGATGACTCGTCCGGGAGAAGCTGATCCGAAGTTCTCGCTCACGAGCGTGTTCTTACCCAACAATCGACAGAACCTCGCGGCCTTTATGTCGGTGGATGCTGAGGCATCGGATCCGGAGAACTATGGCTCGATCCAGATTCTGCAGTTGCCGAGTGACACGCAAGTTGGTGGCCCGAACCAGATCGCAGCGAAGTTCCAAGCTGATGCTGGCGTCACTGAGGCGCTCTTGCGATACGAGCAGTCGGAGCAAGCGAAGATCTTGCGCGGCAACTTGTTGACGTTGCCAGTGGGCCAGGGGCTCTTGTATGTGCAGCCGGTCTATATTCAACGGTCAGTGAGCGAAGGCTCCTATCCGGTGCTGCAGCTCATCATCGCGTCGTTCGGTGACGAAGTCGGCATCGGGCAGTCTCTGGACGAGGCACTGCGTGTTGCTCTCGGACTTGAGACAGCGAACCTCGTGGACCTCGATGAATCCGATCCTCCGACGACAACACCAAGTCCGAGCGAGCCGGGCGCTTCCAAAACGGTTGAGCAGCATTTGACCGATGCGGATCGTGCCTACACGAAGGCTCAGGCAGCATTGAAAGACGGCGATTTAGCCGAGTATCAGCGCCAGATCGACATCATGGCGAAAGCGCTCGAGAACGCTCGCAAAAATCTGAAGTAAGCGAGTCGGCGGCTGGCGGTGCGGACCTGATTCGGTCTAGCGCCGTCGGCCGTTGTCGTTTTCGGGCAAGGCCGGAATCAAGTACGCCAGGACCGCATCCCAATCGGGAAATTGTTCCGTGGCGAAATGGATGAGTTCGCCGGTGAACTTGTCAGAACCGTTGTGCTGGTGGCGATCGTCGATGAGATAGTCACCATGGTTGAGGTGCTTGTGATGGCTGAGGATGACCCGCTTATAGGGCGGTTTCCCGATCTCGTCGCCGAAATGTCGTTTCACCCATTCGAGTTTGTCGCTCCAGGCGCTTGGGTTATTCCAGGGCGCTGTAGACAGGATGTAGACGTCAAAGTGAGCGGCCAGTTCATGGAACGCTGCTACAGCTCCGGGAACCGGATCGAACTTGGCAAAGATTCCGGGGATCTCGTCGTAGTTGCCGTCGGATTGGGCCAGTTGCGATTCCGTGACCTGACCCGAGGCGACGTAGGCGCCGAAGTCAGCGAGCGTGTTGTCGAGGTCGATGTACACAATCTTTTGTGCTGCGGCGTGGTTCACGCGGACTCCCTAAATCTACATTTGGCCAGCGGCGGCCCTTGCTGTTATCCACACTAATTTCGGGCGCTGACAATTTCGGCGATCTGCTTGAATCGGGTCGAGTTTCAGCAGGTTTGCGTTTTTGTCAGTGCGCGGTCCTATGCTGGCCACAGCGTTCGTGATCGATCGGGATCACGGGAACATCAAGGGGGTTTCGGGTTGAGGATTCTGCACACGAGCGATTGG